>NC_013165.1:3000000-3165038 GCF_000023885.1 Slackia heliotrinireducens DSM 20476
CCGGTGGTTCCGGCACCGCAAACAGCGATGCCGAATCCACCGACACGGCCGCAACGGAAGAAGCCGCCACGGAAGAAACGACCGAGGAAGGAACCGCGCCTGCCGCGCCTGAGAACCCGGTCATCCGCGTCTCCACCACCACGTCGGTCAACGACTCCGGCCTGCTGCCGTACCTGCAGCCCTACTTCGAAGAGGATACGGGCTATCAGCTGGAGGTCACTTCCGCCGGTACCGGTGCCGCCATCAAGAAGGGCGAGACGGGCGACGCCGACGTGCTATTGGTCCATGCCAAGGCGAGCGAAGAAGAGTTCGTCGAGGCTGGCTTCGGCGTCGAGCGCGTTTCGTTCATGTACAACTACTTCGTGATCGTCGGCCCCGCCGATGATCCAGCAGGCGTCGCCGACTGCGCAACGGCCGCCGACGCATTCGCTGCTATCGCCGATTCCCAGTCCGCATTCGTCTCCCGCGGCGACGATTCCGGCACGAACAAGAAGGAACTCCAGATTTGGGAAGCCGCTGGCATCAACCCTGACGGGCAAGAGTGGTACATCAACGCCGGTAGCGGCATGGGCGCAACGCTGACCCAGGCCAACGAGCGCCAGGCTTACACCCTCTCCGACAAGGGCACCTTCCTGTCCAACGACGCTAGCGAATCCCTGCAGATTCTGCTGGGTGAATCCGATGACATGAAGAACACCTACACGATGATCGCCATCAGCCCCGAAGCCTGGCCCGACACCAACATCGACGGCGCCAATGCCTTCATCGAGTGGATGACCAGCGACAAGGCTCTCCAGCTCATCGCCGAATACGGCACCGAAGAGTACGGCGAGCCTCTGTTCTACATCCTCGAGTCGTAAATCGGATACTCCGCGGCCGGCTGGTCACGACCTTGCCGGCCGCAGTTCTTGATTATGAACGAACTCATTCAGGCATTCAGCTTGGTGCTCACGCCGGGCAGCGAGTTGTCGCAAATCGTCCTTCTGACCCTTCGGATGTCCGTCTTCTCGACGGTCATCTCGACTGCGATAGGCGTCCCGCTCGGCGTATGCATCGGGCTGTACCGTTTTCCTGGGAAACGGCTCGTCATGCGCATACTCAACACACTCATGGGATTGCCGCCGGTATTGGCGGGTCTCATCGTGTTCTTCATCCTGTCGCGCTCTGGCCCGCTGGGCACGCTCAAGCTTCTGTACAGTTTGACAGCCATGGTCATCGCCCAGGTGGTGCTTATCACGCCCATCGTTTGCGGCCTTTCCGCCACTGCCATCTCCGGCGTGGCGCCTCTCGTGCACGAAACCGCCCACGGCATGGGGCTCTCGCGCCACCACGAATTGCTGTGCCTGCTGTACGAATGCCGCTCCCAACTGTTCTCCATCCTGTTTGTAGCCTTCGGTCGTTCCATCGGCGAAGTGGGCGCGGTCATGCTCGTCGGCGGTAATGTGCAGTACAAGACCCGCGTCATGACTACCGCCATCATGCTTGAAACGAACATGGGGCACTTCGAATACGCCGTCGCTCTGGGCATCGTGCTGCTCGTCGTGTCATTCGTCGTCAACTCCGTGGCCCTGACGCTGCAGGAGCGCACAGGCACCACCAAGGTTCAAGGCGCCTGGAGCACATCCCGTGGCGGGAAGCTGGGAGGCAAAGCATGACGTCCGCTCGCTTCACCATCAACATAGCAGGCCTGACCAAGGCCTACGGAGAACGCACCGTGCTCGATGTCGATTCCCTCACGTTGGAATCCGGACATTCCTACGCCCTGGTCGGCCCCAACGGCAGCGGCAAATCCACCCTCATCAAGGTGCTGTCCGGCGTTGAGCCCATGACCGCAGGGCGCGTTGACGTGGGCGGCTCGGCAACCCGCGAAGACCTGGCTGTCGGTTACATGCCCCAGCGCAGCTACGCGTTCGGCTTCTCGGTGTTCCGCAACGTAGCCATGGCGCTCCACGACTCCGGCAAGCCCCGCGACGAAATCAACCGTCGGGTGCGTGAAGCCCTCGAGGCGGTGGGCATGGCCGACATGGCCGACAGCCGCGGCTCTGGTTTGTCTGGCGGCGAGGCGCAGCGCGTTGCGTTGGCCCGCATGCTTGTGCAGGATCTCGACGTGTTGCTGCTTGATGAGCCCACGGCATCGATGGACATCGCCGGCACCACATTGGTCGAAGGCGCGCTGGCCGCCTATCGCCGTCGAACGGGATGCCTCATGCTGACCGCCACCCATGCGCCCTCGCAGGCGCGCCGCATTTCCGACAGAGCCGTCATGCTCGCCGAAGGCCGCATAGTTGAGTTCGGCGACACCGCAACGGCACTTTCCTATCCCACAAGCAAAGCCGGGCAGGAATTCCTCTCATACTGGGCCGTATAGCAGTAAAACCGCGCTCTTCAAGACGCCATCCGGCGGCGATATGCAGCGCACAATGCCGATTCGCAGGCCCAAAAACCACCGTAATTTAATCATTAGTACTGATAATAGCTATTATAATTCTGAATAATAAAAGCCTTCATATGGGACACGTGTCTCATAAAGTGCCGATTCATAGAATTTGTTACTAGAAATCGTCGTGTCTATACGCGAATCGCTTTATTTTGCAGCATCTCAACAATCATGTTTATGCTATACTACCCGCCGCACGGCCCATCTGCACATAGGCCGTGCGCACGAAGGCAAACATGCCCGATGGTATGGGTCCCGTTCTTCTGATTCCGAACGGACCGCCTGTTTAGCATATCTACGCTCACGTTCTGCATGCGAGCGCATCCTCTGCAACATACGAATACAGCTGTTTATTGACGCGGGAGGCATCCTTTGATTTCGCGTTTCATGCAGTCGCGAATGGCCCCGTCGCCGATCCGCGAAGCTTATGAGCGTGCTGAGCGCCTAAAAACCGAATACGGAGCTTCCGAAGTTTTCGATTTCAGCATCGGAAACCCGACGGCACCCTGCCCCCAGGGTGTAGCGCAAGCATTGTCTGCGACGCTGGAATCCAGCGGCCCCGCCATCCACGGCTACATGCAGGACTGCGGGTACCTCGAGGTGCGTCAAGCGGTCGCCGACTCCTTGAACAGGCGTTTCGGCAGCAGCTTCGGCCCTGAGCACATCGTGATGACCGCAGGTGCGGCCTGTGCGCTCAACGTGCTCATGCGCGCGGTGATCGACCCCGGCGACGAACTGGTGGTCTTTGCGCCTTACTACGCAGCCTATCGTACGTTCGCAGACAACTGGGGCATCAAACTGGTCACGGTCCCTTATGACGAACGGACCATGTTCCCCAACCTGGACGCCTTCGAAGCTGCCCTGACCCCCGCCACCCGCATGGTGCTGGTCAACACGCCCCACAACCCCACCGGCCTGGTGTATCCCGACGACGTGGCCGAAGGCATTGTGGACGTGCTCAAGCGCCGGAAGCAGGAAACGGGCCAGGACATCCTGCTTGTGTCCGACGAACCCTATCGTGAGCTGGCTTTCGACGGAACGAAAGCCCCCTGGTGGCCGGCGCTGTACGAGAACACCGTGGTCGTGTACTCCTGGAGCAAGTCGGCCTCGATTGCAGGCGAGCGCATCGGATACGCAGCCCTGCCGCCCACTATGGAAGGCGTCGACGAACTGTGCCATTGCATACGCCGCGGCATCGGCGAGCTCGGTTTCGTGAACGCGTCAGCTACCGCCCAGCGCATGGCAATGGCCTGCGTGGACCAGACGGTTGACGTCTCCTATTACGACGTCAACCGCAAGGCCCTTTACGAAGGGTTGCTGGACTGCGGCTTCTCCCCCATTAAGGGCAACGGCGCGTTCTACCTGCTGCTGCCCGCACCCGACGGAGATGAAGAACGCTTCCTCGAGAACCTGGCGGCCCACCGCATCGTGGCCGTAGGGGGCTCGGCGTTCGAATGTCCCGGCTACGTGCGCCTCTCATATTGCATTTCCAACACAGCCATCAAGGCATCGCTGCCCCGGTTCGCCGAGGTCGCACGCCTGTATTTCGGATAAAGAAGGGAACGCTCAGTGAACGATATCGTTGTCGAAGACCTCTCATTCGCCTACGAAGGCACCGACAGGCTCATCCTGAACGGCATTAACATGAAGATCAACCGCGGTGACTTCGTCTGCCTGCTGGGACAATCCGGCTGCGGCAAGTCGACGTTCCTGCGTCTGCTCGCTGGCTTGGAGAAAGCCACCACGGGCAGCATCAAGATGGACGGCCAGGAAATCACCGGCGCCGACCTGGACCGCAGCGTCGTGTTCCAGGACTACGGCCTGTTCCCTTGGATGACCGCCGGCGACAACATCCTGCTCGCCCTGCGCCAGCGCTACCCCAAGCGCAAGAAGTCCGAACTGCAGAAAATCGCCCTTGATGTGCTGCAGGACGTCGGTTTGAAGCCGGATGTCTATAAGAAGTATCCCAAGGAGCTTTCCGGCGGCATGCAGCAGCGCTGCGCCATCGCCCGCTCGTTCAGCATCGACCCGTCGGTCATGTTGATGGACGAACCCTTCGGCGCCCTGGACGCGGTCACCCGCGCCAAGCTGCAGGACATGCTGCTAAACCTGTGGAGCCACGAAGACCAGCACAAGACGGTGTTCTTCGTCACCCACGACGTGGAGGAGGCCCTGCTGCTGGCCACGCGCATCTTCGTGTTCGGTCAGTCGCCCAGCAAGATCATCTTCGAGCACAGCGTCAAACCCGAGGAGCGCCCCACCCGCGCGAACCTCTACACCAGCGAACCCGTCGCCAAACTGCGCGAAGCGCTGATCGCCAACATCAACCAGGACGTCATGTCCCATATCGAATAACCGTGTACATCGGGCACCATGCCCGTGGAATCCTTAGAGAAAAGGAAGGGAATCATCATGAAGAAGAACATGAGCCGCCGCAACTTCGTTGGAGTCGGTGCCGTCGCCGCTGCTAGCCTTATGCTGCCCGGCTGCGCCAGCGACGGTGGCGACACCACCGAACAGGCCGCAGAAGAAACGGCCACCGAAGCCACGACCGAAGAGGCCGCCTCTGAGGAGCCCAAGCCTCTGACCAAGATCCGCATGGCCTACGGCGGCGCCGGCCACATCACCACCGAGGTCGCCATGGACCAGGGCTACCTGGCCGAGGAAGGCGTCGAGGTCGAGTTCGTCCAGTTCGAGAACAACGTCGACTGCTTCGCCGGCGTCTTCTCCGACAAGGTCGACGTTCTGGCCAGCCAGGGCACCAACATGCCGCTGCAGCAGATCGGCTCCGGCAACGAGCTGGTCATCTTCGGCCGCTACATGATGCAGGGCTGCATGCCCATCGTCGCCAAGACCGGTACCAAGTGGAACGGCCCCGAGGATCTTCTCGGCAAAACCCTGGCCTCTTCCGGCAACGAATATGCCGTCATGGGTCCGCTGCTGGATGCCGGCCATGATCCGCTGAACGAGATCAACCTCATGGTTCTGAACAACCATGCCGACCGCCTGGAAGCCGTCCGCGCCGGTGAGGCCGACTACGCCATCGTCGGCACCTCCCAGAACTACAACGTCAGCCAGATGGACGACCTGGAGGTCATGGCCTACGAGAGCGACGTCACCCCGAACTACTCCTGCTGCGTCGCCGACTGCAGCGCCGAGTTCCTGGCCAACAACCGCGACGCCCTGAAGGGTCTGCTGCGTGCTTGGCTGCGCGCCCTGTCCTTCTACAACCGCAACAAGGACTACTGCATCGAGCTGAACGCCAAGAACGTGAACTCCCCGAAGGAGTACATCGAGATCTTCGCCAACAACGACCACTACAAGATGATGGTCGACCCGGGCCGCTCCGTTGTCGATCGCGCCTGGAACTGGATGGGCGAGCTGGGCTTCCTGGACGAGGGCTGGGAGAACATCAACCTGGACGACCACATCGACATCTCCCTGTACGAAGAGGCACTGGAAGAAGTTACCGCAGCTCACGGCGACGAGGACCCCGAGTTCTACGAGCAGTGCGCCAAGGACTTCGCTGAACTCAACGCATAAACAACCATGAAGAAGACTACGAATTTCATCAAGCAGTACTGGATCACGGCGGTTCTCTTCGTCGTTCTGGCGGCCCTGTACACGCATGCCACCAACGTCGGCGCCCTTGACCCTGTGCTGTTCCCCACGGTCGAAAAAATCGGCAACGCCATTACCGGCAACATTGACCTGCTAGCACCGAACTTCGTCTCATCCATGGCGATCCTCATCCCGTCGCTGATCATCGGTTGCCTCGTGGCACTAGGACTGGGCATTCCCATGGGTCTGTACGGCCGCTTCAGGAAGACGATCTATCCGCTGATCTACGCGATCAGCGTTATTCCCGCCATCCTGCTTTCGCCGTTCGCCCTGCACATGATGCCCAGCTTCTTCTCGGCATCGATTTTCTTGATCGTGTACGGATCCATTTGGGCTACGTTGTTCTCCACCGTCAACGGCATCATGACCATTGACAAGCGGTATTTCGACAACGCCGACACATTGAAACTGACCGGATTCAAGCGCCTGATCCACGTAATTCTGCCGGCGGCCATGCCGTCGATCATGTCGGGCATGGTCACTTCGCTGCGTGGCGCGTTCCTCATGCTGTGCTTCGCCGAAATGTACGGCTCCCAGTACGGCATGGGCTACTTCGTCAAGCGCAACGCCGACATGGGCCTGTTCGACAACATGTGGGCAGGCTTCATCTTCATGACCATCGTCCTGGTGATCATCATGCAGCTGTTCGAGCAGTTCAAGAACTACGTCTTGCGCTGGACCATCGATTAAGCAGGATTTTTAATGAGTGGTGAATTCGTAGACAAGGCTTACAAAATGGGTGCGGGCCGCTACCTGCAGGAGAAAGGGGTCATTACCCTCCTAGGCTCCGAAGTGCTTCTGCTGGGTTCGAAAGCCTTCGTGCTTGGCGGCCCGTGCTCGTATCCTCTTGTTCGCGATGCGGTGGAGAGTTCTTTCTCCGCCGCATCGGCGGCTTTCGAGGCAGTCACCCACGAGGCCCCGGCCACGCGGGATGACGCCCGAAGGCTGGCCGACCAGGCACTGGCCTGCGGCTGCGACGTGATTGTGGGCATCGGCGGCGGACGCATGATGGACGTCGCCAAAACCGTGTCCTGCAGCGCAGGGCTGCCCCTGATCGAAGTGCCCACAAGCATCGCGACCTGCGCGGCGTACACGCCGCTTTCGGTCATGTACGATGCCCAGGGCAAAGCCGACGGAGTCTGGCGCTTCACTCGCGAAGTGGACGCCGTCATCGTCGACATGGACATCATGGCGAACCAGCCGCCTCGGCTGATCGCCGCCGGCGTGCTTGACGCCATGGCCAAGATGCCCGAAATCAGCAACGGCGGCACCGGGCTTACCTGCGACAACTCGCGGGTGGATCGTTTCGCCGCATACCAATACGCCTGCATCAACTACGACCTGCTGCACCGTTACGGCACGCAGGCCTGCCAGGATGCGGCCAACGGCCAGGTGACCGAGGCGCTTGAGCGCATCACCTTCGCGAACATGGCCCTGACCGGCATCGTGAGCGCGTTGACGCGAGGCTTCCATCAAACCGCCTTGGCGCATCGCTTCTACGACGGGATGCGCACGTTCTTCGGCCAAGACTCCAAACCGTGGCTGCACGGTGAGCTAGTGGCCATCGGGCTGATCATGCAGTGCACCTTCAACGGTGCGCCCGATCAAGCCCAAGAGCTGCGGGAATTCATGCGCTCGATGGACATGCCATGCTCCCTTGCGGACATCGGGTTCAGCGGCGACGACCCGCGAACCGCCCAGGTCCGCGACTACGTGGCGCATACTGAGTTCGTAGACGACAGTCCGGAATGCCAGGAGCGTTTCGCACAGTCGTTTGCCAAGATCATTTCCTAGTTTTACGAAAGAAGACCAACCATGAATACAATCGATTGGAGCACCGTGGGATTCTCCACGCTGGCAGTGCACGGCGGCCAGGATCCCGACCCCGCCCACGGCTCCCTCGCTACCCCTATTTACCAGACGTCCACGTTCTGCTTCGACACCCGCGAAGACGGTACCGCCATCTTCCTGGGTGAGAAGCCCGGCTTCGCATACTCCCGCGGCGGCAATCCCACCGTACGCGCGCTGGAGACCAAGATCGCCCTGCTCGAAGGCGGCGAGGAATGCATCGCCACCGCTTCCGGCATGGGCGCCATCAGCTCCGTCCTGCTGACGCTTCTGTCCTCCGGCGACCATGTGGTCATGGGCAACTGCGTGTACGGCTGCACCAACGTGGTCATCCAGGAGGTGCTGCCCAAGTTCGGTATCACGATGACGGCCGTCGACACCAACGACCTCGCCGCCGTTGAAGCCGCCATCCAGGACAACACGAAGATTCTCTACTTCGAAACCGTCAGCAACCCTATGACCCGCGTTGCCGACATCGAGGCCCTTTCCGCCCTGGCGAAGGCCCACGGCGTCAAGGTGATCGTGGACTCCACCTTCGCCCCCACCCCGCTGGTCCGCCCGCTCGCACTGGGTGCCGACATTGTGGTCCACAGCGCCACCAAGTACCTCAACGGCCACGGCGACGTGATTGCCGGCCTGATCGTGGGTAAGAAGGAAGACCTGGGCCCCATCAGGACCTACGGCTCCACCAAGGCCTGCGGCAGCACACTGAGCCCGCATGACGCATTCCTCGTCCTGCGCGGTCTGCAGACGCTGGGCCTGCGCATGGACCGCCATTGCAGCAACGCCATGAAGGTGGCGCAGTTCCTCGAGACCTGCCCCCAGATTCAGACCGTGCTGTACCCTGGCCTGGAGTCGCACCCCGACCACGACATCGCCGCCAAGCAGTTCAAGAAGGACATGTTCACGGGCATCCTCTCCTTCGAGATGAAGGACGGCATCAACGGCATGACCAGCCTTGAAGCCGGCACCCGCATGGTGAACGCCCTCACGATTCCGCACATCGCCGTGAGCTTGGGCGATCCTTCGTCGCTGGTGGAGCACCCCGCCACCATGACGCATCGCAACGTTCCGCCTCAGGAGCGCGTGCGCATGGGTATCTCCAACGGCCTCATCCGCTTCTCGGTGGGCTTGGAAGATCCCGAGGACCTCATCGCTGACCTGCAGCAGGCCCTGGCCACGCTGGACTAACGTTCCGTAAACCAATTCGCCTTTCCCGAATGGGACAAAGGGGGACAGTCCCCTTTGTCCCATTTTTGCGTCGGCGAGGACACTTCCCGACCTTGCCAGCCTGCCTCCGCCTCGCCGAAAAAGGGACAAAGGGCTACGTCCCCGTTGTCCCGCCTGAAAATGGGACAATGGGGACTGCCCCCTTTGTCCCAAGCGTCTAGCGCATCTCGTCGCACAGCTGCTGGAGCTCGACAAGGAACGCCTGGGCGGGCTTACTCGGCGTCACCTTGCGCCACACCACGCCCTGGGTCGATTCGATCATGGGCGACAGCGGCACAAACCGCAGGTCATCGGAGCGTTTCTCATCGAACAGCCCACCGTAGGTCATCATGGCGCCAAGCCCCTCGCGCACCAGGAACTTGCCCACGTGCGGCAGATTGTAGGTTGCGCTCACCACCAGGTCGTCGTAGCGGTCGCCCAGCCAGTCCTTCATGCGCGCCGAGCCCACGCCCTGCTGAGACATGATGATGGGCGTGGTCACGAACTCGACAGGACCCACGGCGTCCAGCTTGGCCAGGGGGCTGTCCCCGCGCACGATCAGGCCCCACTGGTCCTTGACCGGCAGTTTCAGAACATTCAGATTCACGTGCGGCCGCACTTCGCATTCCAGCAGGAAGTCGTAGCGACCCTTATTCAGGCCGTCCATCAAGTCGGCGCTGTTGCCCGCGCTCAGCTCGAACATGATGTTCGGGTATTCGCGCCGCGTGCGCTCCATGGCCTGGGCCAGCATGGCCACGAGCTTGGTCTCACCCACGCCGATGTGCACGGCGCCGGCCACGGTGTGCTCGGGCAGCGAAATCTCCTCTTCGCACTTCTCGGCCAGGCCCACGATGGATTCGGCGTAGCGGTACAGCACGTTGCCCTGCTCGGTCAGGCTGATCGTCTTGTGTCCGCGCGTGTACAGCTGCACGCCCAGCTCCTGCTCCAGCGTGGCAAGCTGGCGCGACAACGTGGGCTGCGTGACATGCAGCGCCTTGGCCGCGTTCGTGATGTTCCCCTCGCGCACTAACGCTATGAAGTATTTCAGCGTCCGAAGCTCCATGGATCCCCCCACCGTCGAGCCGTCCGGCCGACGGAATCGCGAAGGCTTCCCTGGCGACGGACACGTCTCGTCCGGCCTTCGGCCGGCGTTGCGCGCAGCTCCCATAACATCGCACCCTTCTCATATATGTGTTCAGCATGCGCCCTTGCGGCAGCACGGCCGCGCCATCCCCACAGCGCAACCATGCCTTTCACGCATACTTCCGAAGGCATCTTAATTGAAAGGCCTTCGGCAATGCAAGCGCCCGTCCGCCACAGGCGGCGGAATCAGCCTTCAAAACCGTGCGTATCCCCTGTTCACATAGGGCGCGTTCGCGCTATCATAGCGTCGGACATCACCCCCGTGCCAAGGAGGCGAGAATGGATACGAGCATGCATCATGGTCATGTCGGCGGCTTGCGCGACGAACTCAATTTCCGGGAGCTGGGGGGTTACCGCACGGCGGACGGACGCACCGTGAAGCACGGCGTCTTCTACCGCAGCGGAGCGTTGGGCGAAGCCACGCCCGAGGAGCTGGAACGCATTTCCGACCTGGGACTTCGCTTTGTTTTGGACCTGCGCTGCCAAGAGGAGGCCGACGAGCTGCCCGACCCCGTCATCTCCGGCGCCGAACAGATCCGCATCAGCGGCTGCATGGACGCCGACGACAACGAGGTGAACCTTTCGCCCAGTTCAATCTACAAATTGCTCGTGAACCCGCGCCGCAAGGACCCCGACCGGGAGGAAAGCATCGAGGCGGCCGTGGCCGAAATCTACTCGTCGCTGGCCTTCGACAGCGTGGCCTACCGTCGCCTGTTCGCCGAGATCGAATCGGCCAACGTGCCGCTGCTGTTCCACTGCACGGCTGGCAAGGACCGCACGGGCATCGCGGCCATGCTCATCCTGATGGCGCTGGGCGTGAGCGACCAGGACATGATCGACGACTTCGCGCTGACCAACGTGTACCGCCGCTCCCGCATCGAGGCGAAGCTGGCCGACAAGCCGCTGCTTTCCAAGGTGGACGTGGTGGAGAAGCTGATCCGGGCCTCCGAAGGGGTCCTTCCCCACTTCGGGGAACGGGTCCTGAGCGAAATCCGCCAGGAATACGGCTCTTACCAGGAGTTTCTGAATAAGGAACTCGGGCTAGACGAGGAGCGCCTGACCGCGCTGCGCGACCGCTATCTGGAGTAGCCGCACCCGAAACAACTCGATTCGACAACGGCCCGCACCTGCCATGCGGGCCGTTCTCATACACCCTGCTGCACACGCATGCTGCAAACCATGCCTTTCGCGCATAGTTAAGTAGTCATCATAGGCATTTCAACTTCAACAACCCCGCTTTTAAGATATGACCAGGGGGAATCAATAAGCGAGATTCCAAATCACAATCGAAAAGTGGGGGAGGTCGAGCAAGCATGTCCTTGATCGATAAGAGCTTGAAGCGCCGCGATTTTCTTACGCTGAGCGCCGGTGCCGCCGCCGCAACCGCATTGGGCTTGAGCGCCTGTTCGCCCAGCACAAGCGGCTCCGCGGACACCGCACCGGAAACCAGCGAGACGGCATCCGAACTGACGCCGCACGTGGTGGCGTCCGACACCGACATCATCGACGGCAAAGGCGAGTGGATGCCCATCCACTGCCACCAGAACTGCAACCAGATGTGCCTGAACATGGGCTACGTGGTGGACGGCGTGGTCGTTCGCCAGAAGACCGACGACTGGCACGAAGACAGCTTCGACATGCCGCAGCAGCGCGGCTGCCTGCGCGGACGTTCGCTTCGCCAGCAGGTGTACAACGCCGACCGCATCAAGTACCCCATGAAGCGCAAGAACTGGCAGCCTGGCGGCGGCGAGAACGCCCACGGCGAGCTGCGCGGTAAGGACGAATGGGAGCGCATCACCTGGGATGAGGCCCTGACCTACGTGACCGACGAGCTCAAGCGCGTGTACGACGAGTACGGCGAGACGGCCGTGGTCATCAACGGCTGGCGCTGGGCTCCCGCAACCGCCATGTTCCCGCACCTGGGCGGCGGCATCTACAACACCGAGACCGAATCCTTCGGCTGCTGGGCCTTCCAGACCGAGGCTCTGGGCATGTACAGCTGGGGCGACCATCCCGACATCATGATGGCTCCCGACAAATACGACCTGCCCAACGCCGACACCATCGTGCTGTACGGCTGCAACCCCGCATGGGCGACGCACTCCTCCATGTACTGGCTGAAGAACGCCAAGGACGCGGGCGTCGAGTTCGTGCAGGTTGGCCCCGACTACAACCAGACGGCCGCCACGCTGGGCAGCAAGTGGATCCGTGTGCGCCCCGGCACCGACACCGCGTTTTTGCTGGCCGTCATCTACGAGATGATCCGTCTGGACGAGGAGCAGGGCAACATCATCGACTGGGACTTCATCAACGAGAAGACCGTCGGCTTCACGCCCGAGACCATGCCCGAAGACGCCACCACCGAGGAGAATTTCCGCGATTACATCCTGGGCAAGTACGACGACACGCCGAAGACCCCCGAGTGGGCCACCGAGATCTGCGGCACGCCGGTGGAGGACATCACCTGGTATGCCCAGATGGCAGCCAAGGACAACAACGTCATCTTCCTTCACTCCTACGCTGCCAGCCGCTACCTAGGTGCTGAGAACCTGCCGCAGGCGTTCATGACCGTAGGCGCCCTGGGCGGCCACTACGGCAAAAGCGGCAACGGCTGCGCGGCCATCTACACCTGGGACGCCGGCGACTCCGGCTACCGACTGATTCAGCATGTCGGCGGCGACTACGGCTACGTCGACGCGCTGGCTGCGGCCCCGGCCAAGCCCAACATCCTGATCGAGGGCAACTCCTGGTGGTCCAGCCTGGCCGAAGGCAAGTACATTTCCACATCGGCTGGTCCCTACGACGCCGGCAGCTCGCCTGAGGACGACCCCACCAAGCTGCGCGCCAACACCCCGACCTACCACGAGGCCAAGGAGATGCCGGTCAACCCGCGCATCCTGTTCCAGACCTGCTCCAACTTCCTGCAGACCCGCGGAAACCTGAGCACCGGCATCCAGGTCATGCGCCAGGCCGACGCCTGCTTCAGCTTCGAAATCAAGATGTCGCTCACGGCCCAGTTCGCCGACATCATCATGCCGGTGACCACCCATTGGGAAGGCAACGACGACGAGACCTGGGGCGAGCTGTGCTGGCCCTCCGCGTTCGGCGACGGCAACGGCCAGAAGCAGCGCAAGGACGCTCTGTTGGCGTGGAAACCGCTGGTCAAGCCCATGTGGGAAGCCCGCGAGGAGAAGGCCGTCTGCCGCGAGATCATGGAGCGCATGGGCGCCGATCCCGATGCCGCATATCCCAAGAGCAACTACGACCAGTGGCTGGGCTACTTCCTTGGCATGCGCGTGCTGAACGAGGACGCCACCAAGTTCGAGCCCGTTATCACCTGGACCGAGGCCGATCAGGAGAAGTACCACTCCACCTATCCGGTTCAGGAAGGCAAGGTCGGTTTCGACGAGTTCATGGCCTACGGCAGCTACGTGGTGGAGCGTAAGGAAGGCGACGCCCGCAACTACGTAGGTTACCTGAACGACAAGCTGGGCATCGGCGAAGACGGCGAAACCGCCGTGGTGGCCGACACCGCCTGGCCGCGCCCGAGCCTGTCCGGCAAGCTGGAGATCTACTGCCAGTTCAAGGCCGACAACGTGAACCGCATCGGCCTGAACCCCGAGCCCATCAAGCCCTACGCGAACTACTTCGTCCCGCGCCGCGGCTATCAGGAAACCTTCGTCGACGGCAAGATCGGCGGCGAGAAGGCAGCCTACCCGCTGCAGGCCTACACCCCGCACTACATGCGCCGCGCCCACACCTGCTACGACAACATGGTGTGGACCCAGGAGGCCTTCCACAACCCGGTGTTCATGAACGCCCAGGACGCCGCCGACCGCGGCATCAAAGCCGGCGACACCGTGGTGTGCTTCAACGACTTCGGCAAGATGCTGCGCAAGGCCCAGCCGATGCAGGGCATGATGCCGGGCACCGTCGGCATCCCCCACGGCGTGCACAGCGTGTTCGACGAGTCCGGTGACGAGATCATCGACCGCGGCGGCTCCGAGCAGATGCTTTCCGACGGCACGCAGTCGAACTACTTCCCGCAGGTGGACGGCTACAACAGCCTGCTGATTGAAATCGCGAAGTACGACGGCCCCGAGCTGGAGGAAGACTACGAGCGCGGACCGTTCCTGGCGGCCGGCGTCGACGCCGACTCCGACGAGACCTACGTGACCGACGGCATCTACGCGTAACAAGGGAGAGATAACCATGAGCCTTGGATTCTATGTTGATATGACGCAGTGCATCGGGTGCCGCACGTGCCAGGTTGCCTGCAAAGACCGCATGAACCTGCAGAGCGCCGGCCCCCGCTGCCGCCGCGTGGACACCTTCGAATGTGGCGAGTACCCCGAGGTGGGCATGTTCACGAGCGTCATCTCGTGCAACCACTGCGAAAACCCCGCCTGCGTGGCGAACTGCCCGGTGGGCGCCATGTACAAGGACCCCGAAACCGGTCTGGTGCTGCATGACGACAACCTGTGCATCAAGTGCGAGACCTGCATGCGCAGCTGCCCCTACGGCGCTCCGCAGCACGACATGGTGGAGGACCTGATTATCAAGTGCGACACCTGCAAGGACCTGCGCGCCGCCGGCATGCAGCCCACCTGCGTGGCCGCCTGCCCCATGCGCGCCCTCGACTTCGGCGAGATGGACGACCTGCGCGCCAAGTACGGCGACGACCTGGTCAGCGAGCTGCCCTTCCTGCCCACAGCCGACACCACGACCCCGAACCTGCTGATCAAGCCCAGCGAGTCCGCCAAGAGCGAAACCTTCAACCCCGTCGTGATGTAAACCCCTCTTCGGCGGCGTCCGATGCGGCGCCGCCGGTCCCCTCCATTGTTTTGCCACCCTTGGACCTCGTGTAAGGAGCATTCCATGTCCGAAACCACCGCTGTTACGTTCGACCCAGCCGACGCCTGGGGACTCGAGGCGCTGCTGATTTCGCGAGTGCGCCTGTACACGCTGTTCCACAAACTGTTCGGCGGCAACACCACCCCCGAGCTGATTGACGAGCTGTTGGGCCAAGGCACGCAGGACGCGATCGAGGAGGTCGCAGGCGGTGCTGTCGAGATGCAGAACCTGCTTGGATTCCTGAACGACCTGCGCAAACGCGACCGCTCTGAACTCGCGGACACAGCCAAGGACGAGTACACGCGCCAGTTCGTCGGACCCGGCACGCTTCCCGCCCCTGCGACCGAGTCGCCATACCTGACCCGCGATGCCTCCACTGTACAGGAGAACACGCTTCTCGTGCGCATGGAGTACCGCATGTACGGCCTGCAGGCGAAGCGCTTCCAGCGCGTGCCCGAAGACCACGTGGCCATGATGTGCTCCTTTATGGCATCCCGCGCCAAGAAGGCCCTGCAACTTCTGCGCGCCGGGACCCTGCCCGAACTGGGACAGGAGCTGTACGACGAGCGTGCGTTCGTCGTGAACCACATGGCCAACTGGCTGCCCGAATTCGCGAAGCTCACTCGCAACCACACCAAGACCACGGTGATGTTCCCGCAGCTCATCGAGGCTTTGAGCGTGTTTGTGAACGTAGATGCAACCATGCTTGCCGAAGGTGCCTACTGGGCCGAGCAGGTGGAGCTGCCCGAGGCCGGCATGCCCGCCCTGCCCGACGAGCTGGCCGAGTCGTTCGCCCAGGCAGAACAGGGCATCGGCGCCCTGGAGGCCATTCGACTGGTGGGCCTTGAGGACGTCGAGCTTATCGCAGTCGAGAACTAGGTGCGGGCGCGGCCGCACGGCGAATTCCGCTTCCCTGGGATTCCGCTATCCCCAGGTCAAACCCAATCCTATTTCTCAGGCAGGCGCTGCTTATGCGGCGCCTGCTGTTGTTTTGGGGCGGTTCGCATGTTGGATTTCGAATGCAAATGCGGACGCCCCACTGGCCCGTTGCTCAAGCTCTCAGTTGGCGAAACCGCCGAATTCTGCACGAGATTCGAAGTTGTGCATTGCGATTGCCTGGCGAGGCGTCGCCGGGCACGGAAAACCCCAGGTCAGCTTTTCTACAAACGGCCGAATTCTCACAGGTCGTCGAAACCAGAATGCACAACTTCGAATCCGGAGCAAAAATCGTCCGATTCGCCAACGCAAAAGCGCCAAGGGCTGCGTCTCCTGGCAACTGCAACCCCCGCGCCTTCGACCGCCCTCCCGTTGCCCAATGGCGCGGCGCGCCCGCCCATACAATGGGTCTCGTCAACAAGAGACAGGAGAGCCCATGACCGCAAAAGCACAGTCCACGTCCAAAAGACCGTTACTGGTTATCGCAGCGATCGTCCTCACGGTTGCGGTCTTTGCAATCGAGTACGCGAACGACATGACCAACTCGCAGGCCATGACAGAAGAAGTCGCCACCGAAGCCAGCAACACCGCCGAAGACGATTCGCAGGCCGCAGCCGAAACGGAATCCGAATCCGAAGAGGCCAAGGCGGCAGAAGCGAGAAACAGGGCTGCCGTGAGGGGGTCTGGGGGCGAATCGACCGATGCTGAAGAAGTTGGCGAGAGTGAAGAGGCCGAAGAATATAACGTCATAGCAATCGGTACGCTTCCGATGGATGACTTCGAGGCGTATAAAGCCGGTGAGGCCAGGTTCGATTTGGCCCTCTGCGACGGAAGCATTGCCCTGTGGGATAATAAAGCCACTGTGAAGTTGATCCGCGACGGCGAATCGGAGCAACACAATTTCATCCGTTATGAGAATGGGCCTCAAAAAGAAGGCGTTCGGCAGTATTTTGAGCGGGGCGGGGAATCTTCGTGGGTCCTCGTTGTGCCTGACGAACACAACGGCACAATGAGGGTTTTTGATCGCGATGACGATGGTGAGTCCTTATATGTGCTTAGGGTTGAACCGGCAGGAGCAGCGGTTGCAGGAAGCGAGCAGTTCGTCGGCACATGGCAACGTCAGGAGGGCGAGTCTCTGACAATCACGCCTGGTGGAACGGTTCTTTTCATGGATCTGGAAGGCAATCTCGGTTCAGTAAATGACTACACGATTGACGGTGAAGTGCTTACAACCGCGGACGGTTTTGTCACTCTTGAAATCCAAGATGAACAACTTGTCCTGATGCGGGATGGCTACGAAAACTTATATTTTGACCGCGTCGAGTAGGTCTGGCGACCTCGTAAAACGGGCCGGTTGGCAGCGTGCGGACCGGCCCGTTTGTTGTTTGGGCTTTAGCTAGGCCACGAAGGATTCCATCAGGTAGCGGACGATGTCGCTTCGGCTGACGGTGCCAACCAGGCGACCGTTCTCCACGACAGGCATCTTCTTAATGCGACGGCCGTTGAGCTTGGCGCACACGCTGTCGATGGGCTCGTCAGCGGATGCGCACACCACGTTCTCGGTGGCGTAATCCATGACGTTGCGGCCCAGCAGGTCGTGCACGCGATCGCCGAAAGCCTCGTCCTCCGCCATGGCAGCCAGGTAATAGCCCAGGTCAACGGCTTGCGTTTCGGACTTCGACAAGGCGCGCATAATGTCGCCGTCGGAAATGAAGCCGAGCACCGCGCCGGCCTTTCCCACCACGGGCACGCCGCTGGTCTTGTTGGCCACTAGGATGCGAGCCACATCGGCTACGGTGGCGCTGGCGGGCACCGTGTAGGCGTCTCGCTTCATGACGTCGGCCAAGCTCGGGACCGTCGCGCCCGAGGCGATTTCAGTTTCGGACGCATGCACAGCCGCAGGTGCCGCACCGCGCTCTTTATAGGAATACACCACGGCCACGACCAGGCCGAGCACAGCGATACCTGCCGCTACCAGCACAGCTTGGGAGAAACCCGCCGCGTTGCCGACGTTGGCGGAGGTTCCTTCCGCCGACGCCTTCGCCGCACCCGACGACAGAATGCCGATGAACAGCGACGGTCCGATGGAAGCGGCCACCATGTTGAAGGTGTTGATGATGGACACGCCCGCACCGTGCTCCTCGCGGGGCAGCGTCCGCAGGCCGGCGGTTTGGGAGGGCGACATCATGAGGCCGACGCCCGCATACACCGCCACCGACGCGACTACCACAACAACCAGCGACATCGATGCGCTGAACGCCGCGATGGCGCACTGACCTGCGGCGGCCAGCAAAAACCCCACGGGGATAAGGGGCCAAGGGCCGGATTTGTCCATGATGCGCCCGCCGATAACAGCTGTTATCGCATTGACCACGATGGCCGGCAGGATAAGTAGGCCAGCCAGCAGCGCCGTGTGGCCGAAAGTCCCTTCGAAGTACAGAGGAAGCAACACGCTCATGGAGAACGTGGTCATCATGGCCACGATGACCAGGATGCACGCCACCGAGAATCGGGGATCGGTCATGGGGCGCATGGTGAGCATGGGATTGGGAATGACGAACTGACGGCGCACGAACGCTGCAATGACCAGGACCGATACGGCGATGCAGACAAGTGCCAGTGGCAGATGGGTGGTGATTTCGCCAAGGCCGAAGACGAAGACCGTGAGACCCACGCTGGCCAACGCCAGCGATGGCGCATCCAGCTTGACGGACTCGGGCTCGCCGATGTTGCGCAGCAGTTTCGCACCTGCAACGGCGAGCAACGCCACAACCGTGAACGGCACCACGTGGATGGCTCGCCATCCGATGAAGGTGGCCGCCACGCCCGAGACCACAGGCGCAAAGGCGGGGCCCAGCGTGATGGCCGCCGAGCCGATGGACAGGTAGGTGCCCATTTTCTCGCGGGGAGCCACCGCCAGCACCGTACCCATCATGAGAGGGATGAACACGCCTGACCCTACAGCCTGGAGCAGACGCGCAGCCAGCAGCAACGGGAAATTCGGCATGACAAAGCTTGCCGCCTCGCCCACCAAAAAGCATGCCCCAGCAACATAGAACAGCCGACGCAACGTGAACCGTCGCGAAAGGAACGACATCACCGTTACGATGATCGATGTCACGATCATATAGCCTGTGACCAGCCATTGCGCTGCGCTGTAACTGATGGAGAATTCGGCCATGATGTCCACCATGGCCACATTGATGATGTTCTCGTTGAACGCCGCAATGAACGCCGCCAGATAAAGGATGACGAGCATCGGCTTGTAATTTGTCTTCTGCATTGACGACCCTTTTCCGTCCCGTCGGCACAGGCGAGCAAGGGCATAAAAAGAGCCCGGCGCACGACCTCGTGCCAACCGGACTTACGTAAAAAACAACTCGTTGGACCCGACCAGTATACGCTTCTCTTACGCTGCGGCACGATTTCTCCATCTCGGAACCAGACATGGCTAGAGCCTGACTCGAGCCTGGCACGACGGAGCAAGGGCCATGTCCCACGTTGCAGGGCATCGCCCGATTCGCCAACGCAATGCGTCAAGGGCGGCGTCTCCTGGCAACCACCATGCCCGCGCCTTCGACGACCCTCCCCATTGCCCAATGGCGCGGCGCACCCACCCATACAATGAGGACAAGCAAAGGATGGGAGGTTGCCATGGACGGCGACAGCAAGAAAACGGTCATCGCCGTTGCGGTTGTGATCTGGATCATCGGATACACCTTTATAGGATGGAGCCCTGATTGGCCGTTTGAGATCCTGTTCAATTTCTTGCACGATATCGGCATCGGTTACGGAACAGCTAGCGGATACCCCTGGAGCTAGCACGATACAAGGAGGCAAACCGTGCTCGCGCATCGCCGCACATCGCTATTTCGTCTTGCTGTTGTATGTCTTATGGCCGCAACCCTGGCTTGCGGACTTGCGGCATGCGGCTCGTCAGGCCCAAGCTCAAGCTCGAGCAACAGATCCAGCTCAGGAGACTGCCCCTACGAGGGCGACTACGCGCTTGTAATCAGCTTCGATCTTACCGCTAGCCAAGAGAGCGGCACTATGGAGGATCCCTATCGAGAATCCGGAACGGTGCATGTCGACAGCGACACCACGACCTTGACCTACGAATCCGAAGACGGCACCCATACCATCGAAGGCTCGTTTTCAGAGGTGACCGACAGGGGCGTGTGGATGTACCAAGTCGATAGGAACAAGTATCTGGGCATCGGAGAAAACACGGATATGGGCGCTACGTTTGCCATACTAGCCATCGGAGGCGCCACTCCGGCAGACGACATTTACATCGGCATTTTGCTTGAACCCGTGGAAGCCGTCGCCGGCAGCGACGCCGTCGTAGGCGTCTGGGAGTCGGAATACGGGACCACCGTGGAGTTCACGCCCGGCGGCACCATGATCGGCAGCGATTCGGTAGAGACGTGGTACAACTTCTACACCATTAACGGCGACGTTCTCCAGCTTACAGGCATACCTGATTGCTTCCTAATCGGCGACGGTCAGTTGACATACGTTCTTGATGACTATGAAATCCCATTCTATCCGGAGGGATAGCAGTATCGGCAAGTCAGCAGAACCCCGAACCCGGGCAAACGAAGGGTCGGGGCGCTTTTCGCCCTCCAGGCGAAACAGCCCCGACCCGGCGGGACGGCTTTTCGAAGCAGAGGAAGACGCGGCGCGCTCCGACGGGGTAGCCGCTGTTGGAAGTTGGGCGGAATGCGCGGTGCGCAACGCTTCAATCCCTCAAACAAAAAGCTCCGATGCGCATGCATCGGAGCCATTCGAAAACCGTAGATTGGAGCCCGGCGCATAGCCCCGAAGGGGCGGTAGCCGGGCGGGCGTTGCGCACCGCGCATTCCGCCCAGCCCCATGTCAGGCTATTCAGTCCTGAGCGCGGTCACCGGATCTTTCTTAGCCGCCATGCGAGACGGGATGATGCCGCCGATGAGGGTCAGCAGCACCGAAATCGCCACCAGGGCAGCGCCGGCGCCGGCTGGGACGGCCGCCATGTCCTTCACGCCGGAAACGTGCTCGATGATGATGTTGACGGGTATGTCCAGCAGCACCGTCAGCCCGACGCCGAGCAGGCCGGCAAGCAGGCCGATGATGAAGGTCTCGGCGTTGAACACGCGGGAGATGTCCTTCTTCGAGGCGCCGATGGAGCGCAGGATGCCGATCTCCTTGGTGCGCTCAAGCACGCTGATGTAGGTGATGATGCCGATCATGATCGAGCTCACGACCAGGGAAATTGCTACGAACGCAATCAGAATGTAGGTGATGGAGTTCACGATGCTCGTAACGCTGGACATGAGGGTGCCCACGATGTCGGTGTAGTGGATGACCTGGTCGTCTTCACCCGAAGCCTCCATGCGGTCGTTGTAGTCGGCGATAATCTGGTCCACGACCTCCTTGGAGTTGAAGTCCCGCGGATAGATGCTGATGGCGAAGGGGCTGTCCACGTCGGAAACACCCAGCTTCTCAAGGTTGCCCTCGTAGGAGGCGTCGGCGGTGTTGGCGGCCATCTGTTTCTGGAAGGCATCGACAATCTCGTCGTCGGTCATGCCGGCGTCGCGCAGCTGGTCAATGTAGTCGCGAACCTGATCGCCTTGGGCCGAAGGCATCTCGGCAATCATCTCGTCGATGCTCTCCATGGTGAGTTCGTCCTCGTCGTCATCGGGAAACGCGTAGCCCGTGAACACGTCGTTGTTGGCGTTGGCCTTCTGCTCCTGGACGATCTCGGAATCCTCAACCAGCTGGATGGCGTGCTCCATCAGGTCGCGGCGGTACAGGATGCCGCCGGTCTGGGCCGCGTTGGACGAACTGTCCTCAGTAGCCTGCACGATGCCAACCACCTTGATGACCTCGGCGTCTTCCAGCTGTTCGATAACGAAATCATCGTCGTCTGAACGGTCGACCCAAGTGTCGTCGTCGCCCTTCTCGTAGTAGGCGGTCTGCGGCAGCAGCTTGAATTCCAGGGCCATCAGTTCGTCGTAGGTGTAGGTGGTCTGTTCGAATTCCTTAACCTTCTTGCCGGCGATGGCATCGGTCATCAGGTCTTTCAGCTCGGCCTGGTCCAGCAGGCCGAGGGAATACAGCGTGTAGTCGGAAATGGAGCCGTATTCGTCAAGCACGATGACGACCTCGTTCCACGCCTCGGGCATGGACCCTTCCACCAGCGTGAAGTCGCGTTCGAAGCTTTCGGGGTTGTCGAGCATCTCAAGCCACACGTCGTAGCCGCCGCCCACAGCGGACATGCTGCTCAACATGGCGCTCTGCGTGCTGCCGGCGGTGCTGATGCCCAGCGAATCCATGACGGTTGCGGGGTTGACCTGCACCAAGCCGTCTTCGGTGTCGGCTGCATATATATTGATAGGGGTTTTGTACGAGTACTGGATGTCCGTCACGTAATCCTGAATGTCGTCGGGATTCGATTCCAGCCACGACTTGATAGATTCCATGTCGTTGGTGTCCGCATCGTTCACGATGCTGGTCACCATGTCGGTCACGAAATTGAACGAAGGCACGACGCCTTCCTCGTGCTGCACCTCCTCGGAATTCGAACCGCCCGACATGCCCACGATCAGCGACGCCAGGTTCATCGACGTTTCCTGGATGGTGATGGGATACTGCCCCATCGCGGCTTCTTCCTGCTCGTTGATGTAGTTCTGCGCACCGCTGGACAGCGACAGAATCAGCGCGATGCCGATGATGCCGATGGAGCCGGCGAATGCCGTCAGAATGGTGCGGCCCTTCTTGGTGAGCAGGTTGTTGACGGAAAGGGAGAAGGCGGTCAGCATGCTCATGGACGTGCGTCCCGAGCCGAACTGGGCGTTGTCTTCGATGCGGCGGCGGTCCTCTTCAGAAATCTCATAGGGGTCCGTGTCGCTTTGGATGACGCCGTCGCGCAGCACCACGATGCGGTCGGCGTATTCTTCAGCCAGCTCAGGGTTGTGGGTGACCATGATGACCAGGCGGTCCTTTGCCACCTGGCGAAGGATGTCCATGACCTGCACGCTGGTTTCGGTATCAAGGGCGCCGGTGGGCTCGTCGGCCAGCACGATGCTGGGATCGTTCACCAGGGCACGGGCGATGGCCACGCGCTGCATCTGGCCGCCGGACAGCTGGTTGGGGCGTTTGTGCATCTGCTCGCCCAAACCCACGTCGATCAGGGCCTGTTCGGCACGCTTCTTGCGCTCACCGCGGGAAACGCCCGACAGCGTGAGCGCCAACTCGACGTTGGCCAGCACCGTCTGGTGCGGGATGAGGTTGTAGCTCTGGAACACGAAGCCGACGCTGTGGTTGCGGTACGAGTCCCAATCGCGGTCCATGTACTTCTTGGTTGATGTGCCGTTGATGACCAGGTCGCCCGAGGTGTACTGATCCAAGCCGCCGATGATGTTCAGCAGCGTGGTCTTGCCGCAGCCGGACTGGCCCAGGATGGCCACAAACTCCGAATCCCGGAACTGCAGGCTTACGCCCTTGAGCGCCTGGACGGTGGTGTCGCCCGACACGTAATCTTTCTTAATGTTTTTGAGCTCGAGCACGGGCCCCTCCTTGTACACGTATCCACAGATGGCAGGATACCCCACCCTGTCGAACGAATTCGGCAATGCCAGGAAAAACTGTATCCATGTTGCCAAATTGTTGGGATGCACAAGGAGCAAAAGCGCAGTTGATATGCCGAAACCGCTTCGACTGGAAGCGCGATTGCAAAAGACGGCCATCATGCCGATCGAACGACAGACGCAAAAAGCCGGCCCGACGAGTCGGACCGGCTTTCCTAACGCTACCAGGGAGGGGTGAGTGCAGAAGGCGGGTAGCGTCGGATGGTTTAATACACGAGGAGCACAGGATAACCCACCATGTAGACGACCACGCGGAACATGATCGACGTGGCGAATGCGGCAATCAGAGCCACAGCCATCAGCGCCTTAGATGCCTCAGGGTTCTTCTTCGCCATGAAGGCGCATACGGCTGTCGCGGCGGCACAGACCAGGGAGAGCCAGAACAGCGGAGCGCCGGCACCCGTCAGGGCGATGGATGCAACATTGTCGATGTGGGTTGGAGCGGTGGTCATGAGCGTGGGATTCAGATAATGCCCCACATCTGTAAACTTCGTACCAGCAGCCAGGGCGATGAAGATCACTTCGGTCACGAGAGCGATGATGCCGCCGACGAACGTGAAGTTGATGCTGTCGGCCAGACACTGGTTGTCAGCCTTGACTGCGGTCAGGGCCCACAGGACCACGGGGCCCAGCAGACAGGCGTTGCCTAGGTAGAAGAATTCCAGACCCACGCCCCAAGCCGGACGACCGGCCATCCAATAGGAGTGGGCAGTAGCAGCCACCATGGCGATTGAGGCAATAAGGGTTACCCAGGCCAGAGCCTTGTTGGTCTTCTGGCCGCGAATCATGACGAACCAGATGACGATGAGCACCGCCAGCACCACGCAGCCTATAAGCTCTTGGGTAATGCCTGAAGTAATGTGGCCGAAGCCGTTGAAGATGCGCTCCCAATGCTGCAGGTGTGTGAAGGACCCGACACCGCCGACGACCAGCGAAACCGCGGCCAGAATAACTGCGGGCATCTGGATCTTCTCGGCCTTATCCTTCAGGGCGAAGATGGACAGCATACCGAGCGTACCGCTGGTCACGCAAACAAACAGGGTGAAGATGACCAAGGGCCATTGCGTTTGCATTAGTTGTCACCGCCTTCCCACTTGTGACGACGGAGGATGTAAGCAAACGAGGGCTTGTTGCCGACGTCCGGCAGGTGATAGATGTCTTCCTCCGAGAAATCTTCCAAGAAATCGACCATCTTGCGCTGTTCGCCCAGCGGGTCGTAGGAACCCACGAAGCTGTCCAGGCCTTGGTCCAAGTCGCCGATCCAGCGGGCGTTGCCGCCGCACTGGGACACGCATTGAGGCAGCTCGCCCTGCTGGAGCTTCTGCTCGCACAGGGTGCACTTCTCGACGACGCGCTCTTCCTCGTTGAGGTAACGAACGCCGTAGGGGCAGGCCATGACGCAGAACTGGCAGCCGATGCATTTGGCCTTGTCAATCTGAATCGTGCCGTCCTCGGCGATGTGGGACGCCTCGGTGGGGCACACCTTCACGCACTCGGGGTTTTCGCAGTGCTGGCAGCCGACAGTCACGAAGTACATGTACACGTCCGGATACTGGCCGGATCCTCCCTCAATGGGATTCGGCCCCACGCGAACGACCTTGTTCCAGAAGTTGCCGATAGGGACGTTGTTTACAGCCTTGCACGCAACGGAGCAGGCCAGGCAGCCAACGCAACGGTTTACGTCGGTGATGATAGACATCCGAGTCATGGGTTACTCCCTCCCTTCGTAGGTGGGCAGCCATTCCTTCAGACGCGGGTCGTCGGAGGTATGGATGATGGGCACACCGTCGACGCCGCAGGGAACGGGATTGTTGAACGGGCTGTTCTCAGGGGTTGCCTTGTAGATCTTCACCTGGTAGGCGCGCAGGTTGGAAGAACCGGCATGCGGGTCCTGAGCATGATGGTCGATGAGGTTGTTCACCGCGGAGAGTTCGATGCCGTGGCCGGCGTTCTGCGACAGCTCCGGATACCACCAGGTGTGCTCCAGGTTGACAACATCCTTGTCGACGCCGTAGTACAGGTCGGCAACTTCGCGAATCTTGCCCCACTCGGACTCGATCCAGACCCAGTCGCCCTGCTCGATGCCGTATTCGGCAGCGGTCTCAGGGTTGATTTCGATACGAGGCACGGGCCAAAGCTCGCGGCACCAGGGAAGCTGGCGATGCTCGGAGTGGAAGTACACCGGGATGCGGCGGCCTGTGGTAGCGGTCAGCGGGTACTCTTTGATGCGGTCGCCGTCCTTCGGCCCGTGAGGCGGCTCAACCCAGCTGGGCAGGAACCACTCGGGCTTGTCGGGGAAGTGGCTCTCCATGACCGTAGACCACAGCTCCTGCTTCATGGTCGGGGTGAAGAAGCCAGGCTTCCAGTCGCCGATGCCGTTGCCGGCGGTGTAGTCCAGACGGGCCCACACGCGGTCGCGGGCGCGGAAACCGCCGGTCTGATAACGACGGTAGGTGCCCCACTGCTTCGGGTCCACGTCCTTGGCCTGCCACCAGCCATCGCGCTGGAAGGCCTCGACGTACTCGTCCCACGTCTTGTACTTAGGCGTGAGGTCCTCAAGCTTCGTACCCTTGCGTTCGAAGGAAACCTCGCCGTCCTTGACCTCATACTCGGTGTAGGTCCATTCTTCGTCGCTGAAGAGTTTGATGGCGTCGGCCAGCTGCCACTCGATGTCGGGCCATTCGTTGCCCTCTTCGTTGTTCCAAGGCACGCCCATGCGACGAGCCAGGTCCATGACGATCTCGGGATCGTACTTGGCCTCTGCGGGAGGCTGTACGCACTTGACTGTAGCACCCATGGCGCCCTCGGAACCCTGGCTGGCACGAGGCGAGTTGAGCTCAATCCAGTGGGCAACGGGCAGGATGATATCGGCGGCGTCGGTAGAAGGCGCATGCCACAGGTTCAAGTCGACCATAAACTCCAGGTTGCACAGGGCCTCCCATGCACGGGCGGTGTTGGTCTGGCTCATGAAGTTGCCGGACTCGTTCCACAGCGCCTTCAGCGGATAGGGGTCGCCCTCGAGCACGGCATCCCAGCAGGTGGATGCGTCGCTCCAGTACTGCCACCAGTGCAGCAGCGGGAAGCGCTCCATGCCGATCTGCTTCTCCATGATCTCGGCGGGCGGGGTGGAAGCACCTGGTGCCCATGCGGAGAAGCCCTGCAGGTCGCCGTCGATCGGCACCATGGTGGGGCCGCGCATGCCGCCCGGAGTGTCCATGTTACCGGTGATGCCGCACAGGTTGTCCAGCGCGCGGCTGTTCTGCACGCAGTTGCATGCATGCTCCTGCGCCAGCATGTACTGGATGCCGCCGTTGCCGTAGCCGCTCTCGGGGTCGAGGCGGGTGCCGTACACGGTTGCTGCTTCGATGATCTGATCGGCGGGGATGCCGGTGATCTCAGAGGCAACCTCGGGGTTGTACTCGGCAGCGCGGGCTTTGTAGTGCTCCCAGACCGGTTTCACCTTGACGGTGCGGCCGTCCTTGAGCGTGATCTCGAATTCGCCTTCCAGAGCCGGATCGATGGCCGGGTCGAAGGGCAGCAGGTCGGGCAGCCAACCCTGGGTCTGGCCAGGCAGCAAGTTGGGTTGCTGGGCCTCATGGCCCTCATAGGCTTTTGTGGTGGAGTAGTTCTCGCCCTCCCAGAAGCCGCCGGTGTTGTCGATGCGGGCTTCCTGGTCGGCGTTGAACCAGGTGAATGCGCCGTACTCATGCTCGACGCCCTGTTCTTTAAGAGCTTCCCAGTTATTGTCGTATACCAGGAACTTGAAGGGGCTGCCGCCCTCTTTGATGTCGCTTTCCTTGACGAGATGGGTCTTGACATCCCAGTACGAACCGTCGGTGCGGACGGTGGGGAAGCCGTTCTCCAGCATCCATTCTTCGTCGAAGTCTTCGCAGACCAAGAACGGTGCGTTGGTCCACTTCTTGACATACAGTTCGTCGTAGAGCTTGTTCTCGATGATGACGTTGGTCCAAGCCAGCGCCAGCGCGCCATCGGTGCCAGGACGCAGGCATTGCCAGTAGTCGGCTTCCTTGCCCATGTTGGCCATACGCGGGTCAACGCTGATGTGATAATCGGCGCGGCTTGCGCAGTCGACGGTGGTGCGGCACGATGTGTCGTAGTTGGACAGCTCGGAAGCGCCTGCCCACTGCACGTAGACACGCGGGCGGCCGATGGTCTCCATCCAGCTCAGGGCGAACTGGCTGACCATGGTGGTTGCAAAATGACGCGGACCCTTGCAGATCTGCCAAGCTTCGATGTTGTTCGGCGTGCCCAGCAGGTTCTTCAGGATGGATTCCGAATGCATGCACCACACGCGGGACGTACCCACCTGGCATGCAATGGATTCAGCGCCGTATTTCTCCGTGATCTCGGCGAAGTTCTTGATAATGGTTTCCATGGCCTCGTCCCAGGAAATACGCACCCAGCCCGGCTCTTCGCCCTTGGGGTTCGTGCGCTTCATGGGGTAATGAAGCCTGTCAGGGTGATACGCAGCCTGAATGGACGACTGGGACTTCGTGCAGCAGTTGCCCATGGACTGCCAAGCCCCTTCGTCGCCCTCGATGCGGATCGCCCGACCGTTTTGGACAATCACCTTGACGCCACATTCCATCTTGCCGCAGCCGCGGCAACATGTCTTGACCTCTACGGTGTCTTGGCCGGAAACCTCGGGATAGGTTTGATCGGCCAATGCGGACTGCGTAGACGTTCCAAACGCTGCAACAGCAGCGCCGGTAATGGCAGCTGTCTTCACGAATGAGCGTCGAGACATTGTGAGATCGCCCATAATCTCCTCCTCCTTTTTGTATCTCTTATGCAGTTCGAATTATTCCCCCATCGCGTCGAAAGCAGTAAAAGGGGGCTGACGCGATGACTGCACTCTACGCCGCGCACAAGGGCCGGCACATCTTCAAAAACCGCTGATTCAGGGTGTTCGGCGTATCATAAAAAACTCTGATTATTGGAGGAATCAGTATCATAATGACGTTTTGAACTGGGTTTTTATCGATTCCTTTTCGGAATGGATGTTTTGCGGTACAATCCTGGTATTCGACGCCATACCATACGAGGGGAATATATGGCAGACACGGTTTTGAAATGCAACGGGCGCACGCACGAAAGCAGAACCGCAGGCAGCGATCTGTCGTTGAAACGCATCGCAGGTCTTGCCCTCGACCGACTGTGGATGTACCTGACCTTCTACAGCATCATCCCTTTCGCCGGGTATTCGGACATGCGTTATTCCATGTATCTGTTCCTGTCGGTGTCTCTGTGCGCCCTTGCCGCAACGATGGCCATTGTGGCTTTAGGCGTACGACATGGCGAAGCTTTAGGCAGCAACAAGCCGCTTGTCGCCGGCGGCGCATTGCTCATGAGCGGCGGTCTCGTTTTGGTGCTGGCAACGGGCGCCTTCATACGTGGCGACAGCGCAATCGTCGCGGTCTGTGCTGCAGGCATCGCCACCGGCATCGGGTCTGCCGTTTTACTCCTGAGCTGGCTTGAAGTCCTGTCAACCGCTGGGTTTTCCTGCATGCTTTCCGAAATGGCCCTGGGATGCGGTGCAGCCCTTCTCGGGAGCCTGATTCTGTTGTTCTTCCCCACCGCCCTGGCTAACGCCATCATTCTGATCTGCCCCTTTGCCTCAGCTTTTCTCCTTCAGCATTGCCTGCGTGAAATAGACGGCATCCCGACCGATGGAGCAGACGCCCCTCGTTCGGGCAAAACCACCGTATTGTTCATAAAAGGCCTGGTGGGAGCATTTTCGTTTGGCGCTCTTGCCGGTTTCTACGACGCCTTTGCGGGATTCAGGACCTTCGACGTGGACATAGGTTACGGCGTGTTTCTTTTGGCTGCAGGCACCGTTGCCATGCTTGCTATCGCCCTGATCAGCGTCTTCTGTAAAGAGGATTCCCTGTCGCATGCCTACCGCTTAGCCATGTTGGTCATATGCTTCGGTTGCCTGTTGACCCTGTTCATGGCCGACTCGAACACCCACTCCGGTGGCGTGGTGTTTGCCGGGTACGAGACGTTCAACATCTTGGTCGCCATCTGCGCCCAGCAAGCGTCCCAATCCTTCAATATCCCTCCCGCGCGGACCTTCGGCGTGGCGTTGGCAACGTTGTATTTCGGCGAAATGGCCGGTGTGTTCAGCATCTACCTGTACGGCGATACCATCTTGAAGCTGGGGCTTGCCACCATCACCGTCATCGCCATGATGTGGTTGCTCTTCTCCCATTTGTACCTGTTTACCGAGATTGACCTGATCAACTTGGAATTGGGCGAACAAGCTGCCCCAATTCGGCCCAGCGAGGCCCCAAATTCGGAATCAGAGGACACTACGTCTGAGGGAGCTAGAACGCCGGCCTCGCCTACGCCCGTTGGAAACGAGCAGGTATGCCAAGAAATCGTGGAACGTTACGGGCTTTCCAATCGCGAAACCGACGTGCTTGAACTGCTGCTGCAAGGCCGCACCATTGCCCGCATCCAAGAGGCGTTGTTCATCTCAGCTGGCACCGTGAGCACCCATGTACGCCATATCTACCAGAAGACGGGGTCCGCCAACAAACAGGACCTTCTTGACATGGTTGAGCAGATTCGGGTCGAAATCGAGCAAGAAAGCGCAGGTAAATAACTATGGAGCTTGAGCACTTGCGGGAATACGTGATGCTTGCCCGCAACGGCAGCTTTACCGATACGGCCCGTTCATTGCACATCACCCAATCCACGTTGAGCAAGCACGTGGCGGCGCTGGAACGGGAGTTCAACTGCGTGCTCATCACTCGCAGCCGCGAAGGCTCGATGCTCACCGAGCCGGGGCGCTTGCTGTACCTGCGAGCCATCGACATCATCAACGCCGTCGACCGCACCCGTGCAGACATGGCCATCTTGACGCCGAACTCCACGGCCACCGCCATCGACACGGCCGTCAAGCCCGATCCGCGGCTTCGCAAGGCGTGCAGAATCGCCGCCGAAAAACACGGTCTTACGCCACAGCAAGCAGGTGCATTGGCCCTGTTCGTCGAGGGTATGCCCCTTGATGACGTGGCCATTGCCCTCAACGGGACCCGCGACGATGCCGGCATGTTGCTCGCCGACGCTTACCGCGCGCTGGGTGTTGAATCGCGCCAGCAAGCCTATGATTATTTGCATTCCATTTTAGAATGCAACTAGACAAAAGGCGTGCGATTCGATTAGATTGCGCGGTGTAAGCACGTTATGAAGCTGGGGGGCTTCGAAAGCAGGGCTTCATCCGTTTAGGGATGGAGGCCATACGTGAAAGCGTGCACCGTCTCCTCAATCGAGGAGCTCAATTCATATCTTACAAACGAACTGGCGCAGAGCGTCTGCATTACGCATGCCCGCGGCATCGACATGTCGCAGACCGCCGCTACAGCAGCTGAAACCTTCGCAAGGGAACATCCGAAAGTCCGCGTTGTCTGCTCGACGGAAGCCGAGGCCCAGCGCGTACGCAGCCGCACCGACAACGCCGCCATCGAAGTGATGACGGCCAAAAATCTGAGCTTGCTCATCCTGGCCGATGAGCGTGTGCAGGTCGCCGTCGGACGCCGCAACAGGATCCTTGATACCAACGAAGTCGACGTGCTCATGGAAGACATGAAGGTCACCGGCATGAAGGCGCACCGACTGCGTGAAATGACGAAGTTCTTCTTCAAGAGCCTGACCGACGGTTTTGCCGACACGGAAGGCTGGCTCATTACCGGCGAAGAGCAGCGTCAGTTCTCCGTACTGGAAGAAAACCTGGAATCCCGCCAGGCTCTGCTCTCTTACGAACTTCCCCGTAAAGCACTCGAAGGCTTGAATGCGGTTCCCGACGCCATCGAAACCGCCCCTGCGGTCATCGTTGGTTTCGAGCGCCTGGCCACGCTGATGCAGAAGCTGGTGCTGGAAACCTCTGACCAGACATTCGTGGCCATGGGATGCACGAACGCATCGCCCGGCCTCGACGAACCCTACCCTAACGTAGACGGCCTGCAAGATTTGGCCGACCGTGATGAAGTGCAGGCCGTCAAACTGGACATGGCGCAGCCAGCCGTTCCGACGACCACGACATCATGTGCAACACCTTTCGACGAATTCACCTTCGTCGCCGATGCCGTTGCCGAAACGCTGGCCAAGGCCCCCGAAACCGAAACCATGCTGATAGCAACGCCGAACGGCATTTGGACCCGCTACATCGTTAAACAGCTGGAGGCCCGCGGTATCCAACCGTCTGTCATCTCGCCAGAACGCAAAGTGAAAGGCGACCCCCGCTCCCCCCAGGCCAACGGAGAGCTGAAGCTTGCAGCCCTGGCCAAGTTGATCAAGGACCGCAGCGATATGACGGCGCTGCGGTCCTGGATCGGCCTGGGCGACTGGCTGCTGCGCTCCGATGCGTATTTGGAGCTCATGGCGTGGGCATGCGAACACGGCATGCCCGCATCGCAGGCCATCGAGACGCTGCGCGCCACACCTGCCGACGAGCGCAACACGCGCGTGTTCTACAAGATCGAACAGCAGCTCAATGAGCTTGACCAGGTGATGGAAGCCGTGGGCAACGCCGACATCGCCGACCTGGAGGGCGTGCTCAAAAGCTACGGCATGTCCGTCCCCGCCTCGGTCGCCAAAGCCGCTGAAACCAAAGAGGACCTGTTCGCGGCCGTGCTCGCACAGCCCGTCAACACCTACGACGCCCGCGTTGCGGTGGCCCCCTTCGACCAGTGCATCGGCATGACCGCCGACCATCTGTTCCTGACCGGCATGGTGAACGGCTATCTGCCCCAGCTTGACGCCCTCGACGACAAGCACTCCATCGACCAGAAACTGCGCGCCACCATCCGTGACCGCGAACGTTTCGACGACCTGATGGCCATAGGCAAGGTATCCGTCACTGTTTCCTTATTCGAGACGGACGCCGCCTCCAACGCCGAGCGGCTGCCCATGGACGTCAGCCGCATTTACCAGCAGGGTTCCACCCGCATGGTCCGCATAAACCCCAGCATCTTTCTTAATAGATAGGAGTACGCATCATGAGCGATATTGAAGTTTTCGAACTTGACGACAATTTCGACCCCTTGGAAGACATCGGCCTGGTTGACGAAGAGGACATCGAGCATCACGACTATCAGATGCCCATTCCCGACGCCGAGCTCAGTGTTGTCCCCGAACCGGTGCAGCTCACGCCCCGCGAGAAGATGGACAAGCTGATTGCCGGCATCCCCGGCCATAAGCAGCGCATCGTCGAGGTCATCCGCATTTGCGAAGAGCCCTTGACCGCCTCCGAAATCGAAGAGCGCCTGAACGATACATACCCCCAATCCGCCAGCGTATATGATGCGGCCCGCATCGCAGATCTGCTAGTGGAGGCCGAAGGCCTGGTGCGCCTGAACGCCGAAGAGGGTGCCGACGAGGAAACAGTCGCAGCACCCAAAACCGATACCGAACACCCCGAAGCCGACGTCGACGCCGTCGTCACCCCTCACGCCGGCGTCGACGAGACCGGCGATTACCTGGAAGTACAGCCGCCGGAGCCGAGCCGATATGTGGCGACGGACGAAGGACTCGCTTTTGTAGCAGCCATGACCGACATGGCCCCCGTGATGGAGCTTCTTGAAAAGGAACCCCGCTACCTGCCCATTTACGAACGCATCCTGCGCATGACCTCCAATGAAGAAGGTTGCGGCAAAGCCGAGCTGAACAAGGCGATCGATTCCGACGAGCTGTGCCAGGAGCCCCGCCGCTACACTGAGTATTTCCTGTTCCGCCTGCAGGAGGTGGCCGCCGTTCGCTGGAATCGCGTGTGGTACGCCACCGACCTGGGTACGTCCGCTCTCAATTCCAACATCTTCACCAAATAAAGGAGAACACCATGACCGCATCGTCCGAACTCGCCCAGATTCTGCAGGGCCGCATGGCCACCTACCAATTCCTCTCCCGCATGTTCCGCGTAGAGGTGGACGACAAGCTGTACCATATCCTTCTGAGCATGCGTTTTCCCGCCCATACCGGCAACGACAAGGTAGACGAGGGCTATAGGCTCATCGCTTCGTACCTGAGCAGCACCGCCGACAACGTGCTGCTGGACCTGGCCCGCGACTATGTACGCACCTTCATCGGATCAGGCAACAGCGGATTCTCCGCAGCCTATCCGTACGAGTCGGTGTACACCAGCCCGAAGCGCCTGATGATGCAGGACGCCCGTGACGAGGTGCTGATTCTGTACCGCGCCGCCGGTCTGGGCAAGAAGGAAAGCTGGAAAGAAGGCGAAGATCACATCGCCCTGGAGCTCGAATTCGAGCAGATTCTGGCCCAGCGTTCCCTGGAGGCTCTCGAGGCCGGCGACACGGACGCTTGCCTGAAGCTTCTGCTGCAGCAGCGCAATTTCTTGACCGACCACCTGACCAATTGGTTCCCCATGATGGCCGAAGACATCGCGAAGTTCTCCCAGACCGACCTGTACCGCGGCTTGGGCAAGCTGACCAGCGGCTGGCTGGAGAACGACCTGGAGTTCCTCGAGTCCATTCTCGAAGAGAACGGCATGCTTGAAGATGCACCCGAACGCATTACGGCGCAACTTCCCGCCATCGAGGAGGTCGGTGCATGATGGCTGCCGGCCCGAGCATCTCACGCCGCACCTTCGCCATCGGCGCTTTGGGCACGTGTGCGATGGTTGGCTTGGGCGGCGCCAAATACCTTCCCACCCAGCCCACGGTACGTCCTCCCGGAGGCCAGGACGAGGTATGGCTCACCAGCACCTGCATCCACTGCGAGAAGTGCCGCGAGGTCTGCCCTCAGGGGGCCATCTCCCCTGCCCATCTGGAACAGGGCATCCTGAGCATCCGCACCCCCCGCATGGATTTCAAGAAGGGCTGGTGCGACTTCTGCGAAGAGGAGCCCGGCGGTCCCCGCTGCATCGCGGTGTGCCCCACTCACGCGCTGCAGAACGTGGATCCCGAAACCACCGTCATCGGCATCGCAGTCCTTAACCGCGACTGGTGCCTGGCCGCCCGCGGCATGGGCTGCCACGAGTGCGTCGACGCCTGCGAGTACGAAGCTCTCGAGCTTGGCTACGACCATGTTCCCGTAGTTGACAACGACGCCTGCAACGGATGCGGCGCATGCGAGCTGGCCTGCATCTCATTGTCTTCCGGTTCCATCACCGCCGGCGCCACCGACCGCGCCATCATCGTCGTACCAGAAGAGCTGATCGAGGAGGGATAACCGTTATGAATAAACGCAATACCGCTCGCATCAGGCTCTTCATCATGTTGGCCTTTGTGGCTGTCGCCGCCGTCGGATATTTCGTCAAGGGCGGCATCGGCAACTCCTGCGGCATAGGATTCGACGACATCACTCTGATCTGCCCCTTGGGCGCCATCCTTGTCATGATTTCCGAACGCACCGCCATTCCTCTAGCTGTCATGAGCGTCATGGCGGTCCTCATCATGTGCATCGTCTTAGGCAAGGTCTTCTGCTCGTGGCTATGCCCCGTGCACTTCATGACCGAGCGACGAATGCTCAGCAGAAAGGCGAAAAAAGCTGCCAAGGAGGCCCGGCAAGCCGCAAGGGATACGGGCAATTCCGGCATCGACACGTCGCAGGTCAAGGCCTGCGGCAAGTCTTCTGGCGTGAAATTCGATTCGCGCCATGCTGTGCTGGCGGCCGCCGTCGTCTCCACCCTCATCTTCGGGTTCCCCGTGTTCTGCCTGGTGTGCCCCGTAGGCATCACCTTCGCTTTGGTGCTGCTGATCATGCGCCTGTTCGTGTTCGGCGAGACCACCTGGACCATCATCTTGATGCTTGCCGTGCTGGCGATCGAAGTGGTAGTGCTGCCGAATTGGTGCCGTAACCTATGCCCCTTGGGCGCGTTGCACGGCCTGTTCAGCGGTTTGAACAAGACCTTCAGGCCCGTTATCGATTCCGAAACCTGCATCCAGGAAGGCCGCGGTGGCCACTGCAACCTGTGCGTGGATGCCTGTCACGAGAACATCAACCTGCATGACATCAGCCGGGGCGAAACCACCCTGGCCGACTGCAGCAAATGCAGGGCGTGCGCCGACGCCTGCCCGGTTTCGGCCATCACCTTCCCATTCCTGACCAAAGACGCATCCATCGAGCCTGAAAAGCACGACGCCTAGGAGGTACCCATGTCGCTGGTCGAAAATATGATTACCATGCTTTCGGGCATGGACGAAGCTGCCATCGAAGTGCACACCGAGCGCTGCGTGACCGTGCGCAACCGCCATGCCGCCTGCCTGCGTTGCGTGGAGGCATGCACGTCGGGCGCCATCATCTACGAGGACGGCGAGCTGCAGGTGCACCCTAAGAAGTGCATCGGATGCGGCACCTGCGCCACCGCCTGCCCCACCAGCGCCATCGAAGTCCGCAGCATCACCGACGATGACCTGACCGGCATGCTGAAGCGCTCGATCAAGGCCACGAAGGGGCATCCGGTATTCGCGTGCGAAACGGCGCTTGCCGCTCTTCAGACCGCCGGCAAAAGCCCTCTGCATCGCCATGACACGCTTCTGTCCTACAACCCCGACCGCATCGCCGCCGTACCCTGCCTGGGCCGTATCGACGAATCCATCCTGGTGGGCGCTGCGGCATACCGCAGCTTCGACGTGACGTTGGTTTGCGGTTCCTGCGAGAACTGCATCCATGCAACGGGCGGCGCCCTGTGCCGCAAGGTGGCAGAAAGCGCCCGCGGGCTGCTGCAGGCCTTTGGCAGCACCATGTCCGTAACCGTCACCGACGAGCTGCCCGGTCACGTAGCCCTCGGAAAACCTCAACCCGCCTCGTCTTTCAATACCGACGACCTGGGTGCCAGCCGCCGCGATTTCTTCCGCGAGGGCAAGGACGCCGCAGGCAAGGCCACCATTGCCGTCGCAACGGACAAGGCGGCATCGGTGCTGGGCGAAAACGCTGTCGCGCAGCTGAGGAAGGTCGACAAGAAGACCGGCACCCTCGATCAGGCAATCCCCACCCGCAGAACCCGCCTGTACAACTATCTGAAGCACGTGGGCGAGCCCGTTACCGATACGGTGTCGTCGCGGGTCATCGGCGCAGCCGTCATCGACACCGACGCGTGCACCTCCTGTCGCATGTGCACCGTGTTCTGTCCCACAGGAGCCTTATTCCGCGTAGATGAGGACGACACCTGGGGCGTTGCCCACCGGGCCAGCGCCTGCGTGCAGTGCCGCCTGTGCGAGAACCTCTGCCCGCAACACGCCATCCATGTGAAATCGGACGTTCCCGCACGCCAGTTCATGGGCAAGCAAGTTGTCCTGTATGATATGGAGAAGCCGACGTGGGAGCCGAACAAGCCGGATTCCATGTACAACAAGTTCCACTCCATCATCGGCGAAGACCTGGAAATGTGCATGTTCTAGACCCAGAAAGGAGGCGGGCTATATGATCAGGTATGAACTGCCGGATTTCACGGCGAACCTTGGCTTGAACCTATTTTTTGCGCGCCTCTTCATGGAGCGCCCCGACTGGATGCAGGACGATGTGTGCATCGATACGATGTACGGGTCCTTCCCCAATTGCATCCTGAACGGAGGGCGCACCTACCTGCGTGAACGTTATACAGAGCAGCAGATTGACCGGACCTTCGCCATTCTGGACGAATACGGCATCCGACCGCGGCTCACCTTCACCAACATGCTGGTGGACGAGGAATCGCTGGCCGACGGTTACGCGAACCTTATCCTGCGCAAAGCCTCTCAGCACGGCGGTCAGGTTATCGTCTATTCCGACCTGGTCGCCGATTACGTGCGCGAGCGTTTCGACATGCCCGTGATCCTGTCCACGACCCGGGAGATTCTGGACATCGACGAGCTCAACCAGGCCCTGGACCATTACGACTGGGTGGTGCTGAACTACAACCTGAACAAGCGAGACGACGTGCTTTCCCAGGTCAAACACCCCGAAAAGCTGGAGGTCATGGTCAACGAGTTCTGCATGCCCAACTGCCCGCATCGCCAGGACCACTACCTGCACAACAGCCGCGGTCAGCTTACCGGCGACCTTACGCCGTACCCCTGCGTTGCGAACAAGCCGGATTTCTTCCAACATCCCGAGGGGCATCCCACCATGTTCACCGATACCGAGGTGCGCGCCTATGGCGAGGATTACGGCATCGAGTATTTCAAGATCGTCGGACGCGGCACCGTATTCGACACGCTGCTGGAGTCCTTCTCCTATTACCTGGTGAAACCCGAGTACCGCCCGATTGTGAAACGCGAAGTCCAGCGCCTGCGCCAGAGATGACAGGCTCGGCTCATTCCATACGATAGCGCATAACGAAAGCCCCGCAGGTTGCGGGGCTTCTCCATTCTGCGTTGGTGTTTCCCGACCGGCGGCACCGCTTAGTCTTTGTAGCCGTTGGGGTTGGAGGACTGCCAGCGCCAGGAGTCTTCGCACATGCGGTCCAGGTCGTACTGGGTCTCCCAGCCGAACAGCTCCTTGGCCTTGGAGGCGTCCGCGTAGGTTTCCGCCAAATCGCCGTCGCGGCGGGGCTTGATGACGTAGGGCAGGTCGCGGCCGCACGCGCGGCTGAAGGAGCGAATCACGTCCAGCACGCTGGAGCCCTTGCCCGAGCCCAGGTTCACGATCTCGGTGCCGCTGCGGCCCTCCATCCACTTCAGGGCAGCAATGTGGCCTCGGGCCAGGTCAACCACGTGGATGTAGTCGCGCACGCCGGTTCCGTCCGGGGTGTCGTAGTCGTTGCCGAACACGCCCACCGCTTCAAGCTTGCCCACGGCCACCTGCGCCACGTAGGGCACCAGGTTGTTCGGAATGCCTTTGGGGTCCTCGCCGATGAGGCCCGACGGATGCGCTCCGATGGGGTTGAAGTAGCGCAGCAGCACGACGTTCCATTCCGGGTCGGCTGCGGACAGGTCGGTCAGGACTTGTTCGATCATCCACTTGGTCCAACCGTAGGGGTTGGTGGCAGGATGCTTCTGCATGGTTTCCACGTAGGGCACGGGGTTGCCTTCGCCGTACACGGTTGCGCTGCTGGAGAACACGATGTTCTTGCAGCCGTGCTCGCGCATGACGTCGCACAGGACGAACGTGCCGGTCAGGTTGTTGTGGTAGTACTCCAGCGGCTTGCGGACGCTTTCGCCCACGGCCTTGAGCCCCGCGAAATGGATGACCGCGTGGATGTCATGGGTGTCGAACACCGCCGAAAGGCTTTCCTTGTCCAGGATGTCTGCCTGGATGAATTCAACGTGCTCGGAGGCGCCAGCGGGAGCCTCACCTGCGGTTTCGGCATCGCGCACAATCTGGCGCACGCGTTCGACGGCTTTGACGTGGGAGTTGGACAAATCGTCGACAATCACTACGTCGTAGCCGGTCTGCAGCAGCTCCACGCAGGTGTGGCTGCCGATGAATCCGGCTCCGCCGGTGACAAGAATGGTCTGTTCGAATGCCATGGGAATGCCTTTCGTTCAAAAGCGAGCAGGCCAGAAGCCGCCGCAAGGCATCAGTATAGCCATTTCGGGCGGATTCGGTGCGGGCGCGTGCACGAACTGGCGAAGTGTACGCAACCTGCTGGGTTTCTCGGTTTCGTGCACGCGGCAGTCGTCCGCACGCCGCGGCGAGTTTGCGGTACACTGTGCCGTGAGAAACACGCGACTTCAGGAGCACATTATGCCGTACGTAAATTTCAGCAAGGACTTTCAGGAACAATTCGAACACGACCGGGCCGAAGGGATCGTCAACCCGTGGCGCTGCCCCGACGAGGCCGTGGTGCGCCGCAACCCGAAACGGGACATGTCGCCCAGGCTGCACCGCCCGCCTTTCCAGCGTGACATCGACAAGATCCTCAACGTGGCGCCGTACAACCGCTACGCCGGAAAAACCCAGGTGTTCAGCTTCATCCGCAACGACGACATCAGCCGCCGCGGGCTGCACGTGCAGCTGGTCGCCCGCACAGCGCGCAGCATCGGCCGCATGCTCGGGCTGAACGACAACCTGATCGAAGCCATCGCGCTGGGCCATGACCTGGGGCACACGCCCTTCGGCCACGCCGGCGAGCACATTCTGAACGACCTGTACCACGAGGCCACGGGGCGTTACTTCAACCACAATGTGCACAGCGTGCGCGTGCTTGACCGTTTGTACGCCCGCAACCTGAGCCTGCAGGCGCTGGACGGCATCATCTGCCACAACGGCGAAAGCAGTCAGAAGGAGTTCTGGCGGGGCGAAATCCACGACTTCGACGCCTTCGACCGAATGGTGGAGGAATGCTACGTGAACGAAACCACCATCGGGCGGCTGCGCCCGTCCACGTTGGAGGGTTGCGTGGTGCGCATTTCGGACATGATCGCGTACGTGGGCAAGGACCGTCAGGATGCCATCAACACAGGTTCTATCAGCGACGATTCGATTTTCTCCGGCGGCGTGCTGGGCGTGCAGAACGCGCAGATCATCAACAACCTGACGGTGGACATCGTCGAGCACAGCTACATGAAGGACCACATCGAGATGAGCGAGGACGCCTTCCGGAGCTTGAAGACCGCGAAGGCCGAGAACTACGAGCGCATTTACCTGGCCGACGGCCAGGGCGACGTCTACGACGAGCAGATTCGCCCCATGTTCGGCGAGCTGTTCGCCCAGATCGTGCGGGACATCGAAGCCAACAACCAGCAGTCGCCGGTGTTCCAGCATTTCATCCTGCCCACCGAGCGGCAGCGCTCGTTCTACGAGGCCGAAGACCCCTACCGCGCGTCGGACGCTCCCACCATTGCCACGGACTATCTGGCCTCCATGACCGATGAGTATTTCCTGTCGGCGCATCGGTTCATGTGCCCCGACAGCCCCCACGACGTGCAGTTCCGCGACTACTTTGACGGCATGCCCTACGCCCCCGTGCAGTAAACGCGGGGGACATTGGGGAGCATCGTAGCCCTTTGTCCCGCCGCGAATCTATCCCAGGGACATCGGGGACGTAGCCCTTTGTCCCGCCGCGGACAACGGGGACGGAGCCTTTCGTCCCGCCGGGGCGGACAACGGGAGCCCTTCGTCCCGTCGCGAACGGGAATAAGGAACGATGGGGCCCTTGTCCCGCCGCAGACCTGTCCCTACTGACACAAAGTTGAGTCAAACGGAAACGTCCCTACTGACACACTGACACATGGGACTGGCCCCTATGTCCCACTAATTGGTGCGGTCGGAAAGGGACGTGATCAGAAGGGCTGCAACCACCAGGCAACCGCCGACAATGACGTTGATCGTGAGGGGTTCGGACAAAAACAGGACCGAGCACACCACGGCGGCCACGGGCTCCAGCGTCGAGATGATGGCGGCGTCGGAGGGCCCCACCTTCTCAAGGCCGGTCAAAAACGCCCAGAAAGCGAACGCCGTGGAGAACAGGCCGATGACCGCGATGGCGAACAGGCCCGTCGCAGTTGTAGGCGGCTCGAAGCCGACGATCAGGTTCATGATGCCGAACACGATGACGGAACCTAAAATGATGAACGCAGTCGACTGGATGCCCTTGCCCTCTTCCACCACGCGCGAGTTGATCAGGATGTAAATGGTATACGACGCCGCCGAAGCCAGCGCGAACGCCGCACCGATGATGCTGCCGTCCAGCTGCCCCAGCGAAACCACGCAGGCACCCGCCAGCGCGAACACCAGCGCCACCGCCTTCGGCAACGTAATCTTCTCTTTGAACACGAGTACCGACCCAAGCACCACGAGCGCCGGATAGGTGTACAGCAGAAGAGCCGCAACGCTGGCCGTCGTGTACTCCAGCGCTGCAAAATAGAAGAACGACTGGGCCACATAGCCTATGCCGCCCAACAGGAGAAACGTGATTATTTCCCGCCGCGAGGGCATGGGCAGCTTCAGGATGAACATCAGCGGGAAAATGCATACCGCCCCGAACACGAACCGCAGGAACAACGTGGTATACACGCTGGCGCCGGCCGCGTAGGCCATTTTGATGAAGACGGGCATGACGCCGAAAGCGAACGCCGATCCGGCAACAAGAAGCAAGCCTACGGCACGGGACGAATGGTTCATTGGCATATCTCTAAACTACGCGTGGTCGAACAATGCAAAGCAAAAGCGGGGACAAGGAGCATTCCTTGTCCCCGCGAGGGCACACTATACTACATCGTACGCATATGGGACAGACGGGGCTTGCTTTTTTCACCCTGCCGTTCCGCTAGTCGTAACGCTCGTCGAACACGCGCTTGGTCTTCTTCTCGCTGCGAGGCAGAAGGCCCAGCTCGACGATCTTGACCAGCGGCGTGAAGCCGATCTTCGCCTTGACGCTGCTTGCCACGCGCTTACGCAGGTCTTCCCAGTCCACGCTGCCGTTGGTCTCGACGTAGATGCGCATGGTGTCGCGGCCGTCCAGGTGCGACAGGCGAATCTGGTACTCGCTGGACAGCTCGGGGAAGGTGGCCAGAATCTCTTCGATCTGCGCCGGGAACACGTTGACGCCGTGAATCTTCATCATGTCGTCGGAACGGCCCGTAATGGTGTCGATGCGCGGATGCTCGTTGTGGCCGCAGGCGCACTCGCCGGGGATGATGCGCGACAGGTCGTGGGTGCGGAAGCGGATCAGCGGCGCGCCCTCTTTCTGCAGCGTGGTCAGGACGATTTCGCCCCACTCGCCATCGGGCAGGACCTTTCCGGTATCGGGGTCGATGATCTCCAGATACACGTAGTCGCTCCACACGTGCATGCCGTGGCTGTGCTGGCAGCTGATGCCGATGCCGGGGCCGTACACCTCGGTCAGGCCGTAGATGTCGTAGTACTCCACACCCAGCGCCTCGATGATACGGTTGCGAATCTTCTCGCCGGCGCGCTCGGAACCGGTGATGAGCTTCTTGAGCTTGATCTTATCCTGGATGCCGCGCTTCTCGATTTCCTCGGCGAGCAGCAGGGCGTAGCTGGCGGTGGCGGTCAGCACCGTGGTTTCCATATCCATCATGAACTGAATCTGCTTCTCGGTGTTGCCCGGACCCATGGGCACGGCCATCGCGCCCAGAAGCTCGGCACCCGCCTGGAAGCCGATGCCTGCGGTCCACAGACCGTAACCTGGCGTAATCTGCACGCGGTCGGCGGGCGTGACGCCTGCGTATTCGTAGCAGCGGGCGAACTGGACAGCCCAATCCTCGACGTCCTTCTTGGTGTAGGGCACGATGACCGGCGTGCCCGTGGTGCCCGAAGAGCTGTGGATACGCACGATCTTCTCCATGGGAACGGCGGTCAGTCCCAGCGGATAGGCCTCACGCAAGTCGCCCTTGTCCGTAAACGGCAGGGTTTCGAATTCCTCTTGCGTTTTGATGGCGGCCAAATCGATGCCGTCGAACTTCTTAGCGTAGAACGGCGAACGATCTTTCAGCGTTTTGAACTGCTCGGTAATCATCTCGAGCTGCTCGGGCATGATATTCATGATGTCTCCTGTCGTGGATGAGGTCATCGGCGCCGATGGCGATGTGCCATTCGTGTTGCCGTGCGCCGATTAGCGAATACGAATCGTAGGCGCTTCAAGCTTGCATGCAGAGCAAGGCTTGAAGCTAATGCCATCGACCCGCCGAAACCACGGCTGGCATATGATTCGGTATGTTCGTATAGAAACGCATGCCGCTATTGTACGCTAAAGCACCTGTCTCGGACCGAGAATTTCAATCATGCACACAAAGGCTTGCGCCCGTCCCGCACCGAACACCGAAAAGCGGCGGTCCGCATGGGGAATCCGCCGCTTGAAGGTTCGATGTCCGTTGCCCGGCTGCGTCGCCGCCGGGCCGGAGGCTAGTTGCCGGCCAGCCGCTTCGTCACCAGGTCGATGGCCTGCATGTTCATGTCCACGAACCGCGGCTTCACGCACTCGGACACGGCGGTTTTGTACTCGTCCGGCGAAAGGTCCAGCACGCCTTGGGCCATGGCCACCGTGAGCAGCACGATGTTCAGGGTTTTCGGGTTGCCGATTTCCGCCAGCAGCGGCACCTCGTCCACCACAACGGTGCGACCTTCACGCTGCTGCAGCGCCTGGATGACCGGCTCGGAGGCGTACACCGTATTAGACAGCGACGCGGTGACCGGCTGGATGGCACGGCTCGCCGTGATGAGCACTCCGTCGCGCCTGAGCAGGGGCAGCGTGCGGGCCGCTTCGCCTGGCTCGAAGGCAATCAGCATGTCGGCCTGGCCAGTCGGGACCAGCGGGGCGTTCACCACCTCGCCGCAATCCCCCATGCGCACGTGGCTGACCACCGAACCGCCGCGCTGGGCCATACCGATGGTTTCGGCGGTACGCACGTTCCATCCGCGGTTCTGCGCGGCCTGGGCCAGGATTTTCGCCGCAAGGACGGTGCCCTGTCCGCCGATGCCGGTAAGGACAACGTTCTTCATGGGTTAGCCCTCCTTCACAATCGCGTCGAACGGGCAGACCTGCATGCACAGGCCGCAGCCGTTGCACAACGACCTGTCGACGACGGCCTTTTCGCCGTCGAAGCCGATGGCCGGGCAGCCGATCTGCGTGATGCAGCGCTTGCAGCCGATGCAGGCATCCGTAATGGCAGCCGGCGCTGCGGGCTTGATCAGGTTGACGCAGGGCGCCCGGAAGATGACTGCGCTGGGACCTTCGAACTCGATAGCCTCGCGAGCTGCGGCGATGCTTTCGTCCAGATGGTGCGGGTTGGCGAAGGTGATGCACTTCACGCCCAGCGCCCGCAGCACGTCCTCGATCACCAGAGGCTCGGAGGCCGTGCCCATGAGCGTGTTGCCCGTGCCCGGGTGGGGCTGGCCGCCGGTCATGGCCGTGATGCGGTTGTCCAGCACGCACACCGTGATGTCGTGGTTGTTGTAGACCGCATTGGCCACACCCGTCATGCCGCTGGCGAAAAACGTGGAGTCGCCCACGAATGCAAGCTGCTTGACCTCGGGGTTCGCCACGGATAAACCCTGGGCCATGGTGATGCCGGCACCCATGCACAGGCAGGTGTCCACCGCGTCCAGGGGCTTGGCGTTGCCCAGCGTATAGCAGCCGATGTCGCCCGAGAAGGTGGCCTTGACGCGCATCTTGCGCACGGCCTGCTTGCATGCGTAGAACGCGCCGCGATGGGGGCACCCCGCGCACAGCACGGGCGGACGGACGGGCAGCTCGCAGTCGGCTGCGTCGCCCTCGTCGGCAAGGGTTGGGGGCACGTCGGCTTCCAGACCGAAGCATTCAACCAGCAGCTGATAGCTGCTTTCGACGGTGTTTTCGCCCGCCACCTGGCCGAACCCCGAATTGCGACCCACGACGCGCACCGTCGGGAAACCCGCCATGGCACGCATGCCCTGCAGCTTGACGAACTCGTCTTCCAGCACGTGGTCCAGCTCTTCGAACACGACGATGCGGTCCAAACCCTCGCAGAATTCGTGGGCCCGCTGCTCCGGGAAGGGATACGGGGTTCCCACCTGCATGAGCCTATAGGCGGGCAGCTCGGCGCGCTGCGCCAGGATGCTCAGGGCCTCGCGCACGTACGCCGTCGACACACCGCCGCACACGATGCCCAAGCGGGGCGCTTCGCCCACCGTCTCGACGGGGTTGAACCGCGACAGGTCCACCGGCTCCTCATCGGTTTGGGACAATGGGGGCTGCCCCTTTTGTCCCACGCCCGAGAACTCGGCGGCGGTGCGGCGCAGGCGCTGGTCAATGTCGAGATGCGCGCGGTAGGATCGGCGCGGGAAGATGACGAAGCGGCTGTCGTCCTTGGTGAACCCCTTGGCCTGAACGCCCTGGGTGGACGGCTCCACCTCGACGAAGGTGGACGAATGGCACACGCGGGTGGTAGACCTGAAGATGACCGGCATCTGGTAGCGTTCGGACAGCGCGAAAGCCTCGCCCATCATGTCCATACCCTGTTCGATGTTGCAAGGATCGAAGACCGGCACCTTGGCGAAGGACGCGAAACGCCTGGTGTCTTGCTCAGTCTGGCTGGAAATGGGACCCGGGTCGTCGGCCACGTACAGCACGCAGCCGCCTTCGACGCCGACGTAGTTCAGGCTCATGAGCGGGTCGGACGCCACGTTCAGACCCACCTGCTTGCAGGTGAACAGGGTCCGCGCGCCGGAATAGGCGGCGCCGGCCAGCACCTCCAGAGCGGCCTTCTCGTTGGTGGACCATTCCACATGCACGCCCGTTGCCGAGCCGTCGGCCACGCGCTTGGCCACGGTCTCGATGACCTCGCTGGACGGCGTGCCGGGGTAGCCGGCGATCACCGATGCGCCGGCCTCGAGCGCCGCGCAGGCAAAGGCTTCGTTTCCCATCAGGAGTTTCTTCATGGATATCCCCCTGTACATACAGTTATCGTAGGAGCATTGTACCCATACTTGCCGCGCACGAACGTCGCAAGGCGTCAATCGGCATGTTTTTCACGTGCCGACAGGGCAGGCCGCCCGAAGGGTTGCCTACGAAACGCGTCTGAACCTCACCCGTGCAACGAAAACCTCAAGTGCTCCGCGGTTTCGATTTTCGTTGCACAGCCAGTCCATACGCGGCAAGATGCCCATTTGCGCCGGCCTGGCGGCTGCTGCCGAGCCGCCTCCGCAGCAGACATGCCGGCATGCTGTTGGCGAAATCGCCGTTTTTTGCATCAGACTGGAAATTGTGCATTCCCGTTGGGTGAAAGTGGCTCGCAGCGGGTTTCGCGACCTGGGCAAACGCCGTTCCCAATATCTGAAAACGCGCAGCACCCGCAAAACCGAACGCACAACTTGGGATCTCGTGCAGCAAACGGCGATTCAGCCAACAAAAAAGACGACCCCGAAGGGCCGTCCGAAACGACTGCACTACAATGCCTTGGTCTCCGGCCGGCAAGCCTGGAGACCCGACGCGCCGCCCGAGCCGGCCACGTTGGCCGAATCCGGCGGACCATCTGGGCTTACTGGGCCATATCGGCCTTCAGGTCCTTGATCTTCTGGCGCATGGCCTCGTCGCCGGTGCCCAGCATCTGAACAGCCAGGATGGCGGCGTTCTTGGCGCCGTTGATGGCCACCGTGGCCACGGGCACGCCGGAGGGCATCTGCACCATGGACAGCAGCGAGTCAAGTCCGCCCAGGTCAGAGGTCTTCATCGGCACGGCGATCACCGGCAGCGGGGTGTAGGCCGCAACCACGCCGCCCAGATGGGCCGCCTTGCCGGCAGCCGCGATGATCACGCGCAGGCCGCGCTCCTCGGCGGTGGATGCCCACTCGTGGACCTCCAGCGGCTTGCGGTGGGCGCTGGCCACCTTGAGCTCGTAGGGAATGCCCATGTCCTCGAGCTGCTTGGTGCAGCCTTCCATGGTGGGCAGGTCGGAGGTGCTGCCCATGATGATGCCGACGATCGGCGTTGCGGTTTCGGTCATAACGTCCCCTTTCGCAAGCGGCCGGCGCACGCCGCGCCGCGGAACTGACAGGTATGCGCCCAAGTATAAGGCCCTCTGCACCCGATTCGGCCCAACCGTCAGAATTCAAGCGAAATCACCAGGTTGGCGAAGCATGCAAGAGGTCCGGAAAGACGATATGAGCAGAGCATTAGGTGAGCCCCTTCTGCATGTCGCCTTTGGTGTTCGTGGGTCAGGGCCGATAATGGTCTCATCGTAGAAACCGGCGACCGGCCAGGTTGCCACAGACATGGAAGGGGCCCACCATGGCACATGTTACCTCCATCGGACTAGACGTGCACGCCAGATCGATCAAGGCGTGCGCCTTCAACCCGTTCACAGGGGAGGTCGCGCGGCGCTCTTTCGCGTACGCCCCCTCGGAGGTGGCCGCATGGATCGCCTCCTTCGAGGCCCCCAAGGCGGTCTACGAGTCCGGCGTGACCGGGTTCCACCTGCAGCGGGAGCTCGAGGCGCTCGGCGTCGACTGCGTGATCGGCGCCGTGTCCAAGATGGACAAGCCGGCGGCCGACAGGCGCAAGAAGACCGACAGGCGCGACGCCGCCTTCCTCGCGAGGCAGCTCGCGCTCGGCACCGTGACGGAGGTGCACGTCCCCGACCCCGAGTGCGAGGCCTGCCGCGACATCTCCCGCGCCCTGGAGGACGCGCGCGAGGACGTCGTCGCGTGCAAGCAGCGCCTCTCGAAGATGCTCCTGCGCTACGGCTACGTCTACGACGAGGTCAACGAGAGGGGGCAGCGGAAGAAGGCGTGGACGAAGGCGCACTGGGCCTGGATCGAGTCGATAAGGCTGGCGGAGCCGGCCGCGCAGGAGGCCCTCGACTACTACGTCGACCGCTGCAGGCGGGCCATCGACGAGAAGCGCGCGCTGGCGGCGAAGGTCGCGGCACACGCGTCCGGGCCGCGGTGGAAGCCCGAGGTCGACGCGCTCAGGCTGTTCAAGGGCGTCGAGGTCGTGACGGCCTTCGCCTTCGCGTGCGAGGTCGACGGCTTCTCGAGGTTCCGCAGCGCGTCGGCTTTCGCGTCGTGGCTGGGCCTCGTCCCCTCGGAGGCGTCCAGCGCCGACGCCAGGCGCCAGGGCGGGATAACGAAGTCCGGCAACAGGCACCTGCGGAGGCTGCTCGTCGAGGCGGCCTGGCACTACGCGAGCGCGACGAGGAGCCCGAAGAGGCCCGCGGCCGGCTGCGAGGTCCCTCCCGAGGTTGCCAGGCATGCGGCGAAGGGGGTGCGCAGGCTCGTGGACAGGCGCGCCGCGCTGTCCGCAGCGGGAAAGAAGCCGGTCGTCGCGAACTGCGCGACGGCGCGCGAGCTCGCGTGCTGGATCTGGGCCGTGGGCTGCATGGTGGAGGCCGAGTAGCGCGACCCGTCTGAGACAATGGCGTCCGACCCCGTTCCGCCCGCGCTCGGAGCCGTTGGCCCCACCCACGTATTTTTTTCGCGCAGCGCGAACGCGCCACGCGCGCCCAAAGACCGATGACGAGGGGCCAGCCGTAGCAACGAGATGCACCGGCGCACGCCGCGCCACGGGCGAATATTAAACCGCAAAACGAGCGTCCGAAGGACACGCGATCCTGGCGGGCGGGCTACGGGTGAAGATACAGGGCCAGGCCGGCAGTAGGCTGGTCTGGCCCATTTTGCCCTCTTGACAATGCTCTGCTCATATTAAACAAAAATGGCGGGCCGACTGAAGCACGTTAAGGGGGAAGAAACGTGTCTTCTGTGTCGCCCGCCTTCGGATAGGTGAGGAAGTTGCCAGCGTTTGTTAGCTGGTGGAAACTTTATACAGCACCTCAGGAGTTAATGCAAGGAAACTTTTCCCAAACGGCGTTTGCCGACGGTTTCTCCACAAGTCGGCCCGATGGCACAACGAAGCGTCGGCCGTTGGCGACGGCAGTCGGCTCGCCGTTGGCACCGGGCGTTCGCGCCATCCATCAGCACCGGCCGTTAGCGTGCGCCGCCACCGCCGCCGCCGAAGCCTCCGCCTCCGCCGCCGGAGAATCCGCCGCCACCGCCGCCGCCGCTAGACATGACGTCGCCGATGAAGTTGCCGGTCTCCGCCGCCGCGATGGTCGCCTTGGCTGTGCGCACCGTGTTGGAATACATGGTCGAGAACATGTCGAGGGGGCTGACCGGCGCCGCGTTCGGACCCACGACGTAGCCGTTGCGATACCCCATCCATGTGGACGTGCTCACGAAACCGGCGTCGGAAACCACGTTCGGCAGGCTTACCTGAAGCTGCTCCATGGCGCGCTTCGCCACCCCGAAAACGTAGGCGTACACCATGAAGGCGCCCCACACCTTGACGTCGGTGGGAAGCCGCTCGTTGAGCAGGCTGAAGTCCTTCAGCCAGTTGCGCAGGCCCTCGCATCGGCCGTAGATCTCCGCCGCGACCCAAGAGCGGCGCGGCATGAAGAAGCTGATCACGAGCAGGACCACCGCCGCGATGGACAGGGCGATCAGCTCGATGAGCTCCATGAACATAATCGAGCAGAACACGCCGATGATGACGCACAAAGCCGCAAAGATACGCATGGTGTAGCAGTACAGCTCCCCGTTGTCCTCGAAGTAGCCGCGCTGGTCGGTCTGGGACGTGACGATTTCCTGCCACCGATCCATCATCCTGACGAGGGATTCGGGGTGCTGTTTGCCGTACACCTCGATGTTGCCGAACCAGATGGCGTCGGCCCCGCGTCCGACCTTGTCGAACAGGATGCGCATGGCCTCCTTGTCGATGGGGCTGTTGTTCACCTTGTCCTGCCACCCGTCGAGCCGCGTGATGTAGTAATCGCTGACGGTCTTACGTTTGCGCTGGTAGGTGCCGGGGTCGATGCGGATGGCGCCGATGTTGCACAGGTGCATGAGCGTGGCCACGAAGTCGTTGTTGTCCTCTCGGTTCCACGACCACAGGCGGCTGATGACCGCAGGGTGCACGCCGGGGGCCGGCAGGTCGCGCCAGTATTTGTCCTTGGGCAGCCTGTATTCCCGCCCATGCCGGAAGAACATGACGATCGACCAGATGATCAAGCCGATGGAAGCGAGTATGCCCATGGCCATGTGCGACACGGCCATGATGCGCTGCGTGTTGGCCTTGTCGGCCCACTCCTGCTCTTCGGCCAGGATCTCGTCCATCTTCTCGGTGCCGCTCTGGTCGTTGTAGGCGCCCGGCGCGACGCCCGACAGCCACTCGGTGGGAATGGTCGCGCGCACCTCGGCGAACTCGCCCGACGGAACAACGGGGACATCGGCCGTGACCAGGCCCGTCTGGTCCACATGGACCGTCGCATCCAAAGGCCCGTGGCCCCAGACACGCACGTTCTCGCCGGCCGTGACGGTTTCGCCGTCGGGCACCGGCAGCTGCAGGTTCAGCGTGACGTCGTAGGAGTCTATGGCCCAGTCGCCGCCGACGAACTGCCAGTACACCTCACCCGTGTCGGCATACAGCGTGGCCATGTTCTCGGCGTGCCATTCCAGCGTAATGGTGTAGGTGCCATCCGCCATGGGGCAGAACACGTACACGGTGTTCTGCTCGGCGTCCCAGGTCCAGGCGGGTTCGTCGGAGGCGCCGTACTCGCGCCAATACTCCTGGAAGGGCACTTCGTCCAGGTCCAGGGACTCCCCCGTAGCATCGTTGGTGACCACGGCGTTGTCGATCACAATCTGCGCGTCGTAGCCGAGCTGCTCGAACACCCACCAGATCGCCGTGAAGCTTCCGTCGAAATCGAAGGTGCGGTTCTCCTGGACGGTCAAGGTACCGTCGTCGGACACGTCGGCGTTCATGACGGTTTGCGGGCAGGTGTATTCCTTGGCGTACGCTTCGGCCGGGCGCATGAACATGAACAGAGCAAGCACCGCCGCCATGACGACGGCAAGCACCAAGAGGGATTTCGAGAAGACCTGCAGCCTGCCCAGGCTCCTGCCCTTTGGAAGGTGTGTGTATGAGGTGTTTCTCCGCATAGTGAATCCTTGCATTCGTCGCGTTGCAACGGTATCATTCATAACCGCATCTTTTTATGGAGAGCTGACCGAGAGGCCGAAGGTGCTCGCCTGCTAAGCGAGTATACCCCAAAAGGGTATCTGGGGTTCGAATCCCCAGCTCTCCGCCAGATATTCCAGCAGGTTCGGTAACGGACCTGCTCTTTTTTAATATGAGCAGAGCATTGTCAAGAGGGCAAAATGGGCCAGACCAGCCTACTGCCGGCCTGGCCCTGTATCTTCACCCGTAGCCCGCCCGCCAGGATCGCGTGTCCTTCGGACGCTCGTTTTGCGGTTTAATATTCGCCCGTGGCGCGGCGTGCGCCGGTGCATCTCGTTGCTACGGCTGGCCCCTCGTCATCGGTCTTTGGGCGCGCGTGGCGCGTTCGCGCTGCGCGAAAAAAATACGTGGGTGGGGCCAACGGCTCCGAGCGCGGGCGGAACGGGGTCGGACGCCATTGTCTCAGACGGGTCGCGCTACTCGGCCTCCACCATGCAGCCCACGGCCCAGATCCAGCACGCGAGCTCGCGCGCCGTCGCGCAGTTCGCGACGACCGGCTTCTTTCCCGCTGCGGACAGCGCGGCGCGCCTGTCCACGAGCCTGCGCACCCCCTTCGCCGCATGCCTGGCAACCTCGGGAGGGACCTCGCAGCCGGCCGCGGGCCTCTTCGGGCTCCTCGTCGCGCTCGCGTAGTGCCAGGCCGCCTCGACGAGCAGCCTCCGCAGGTGCCTGTTGCCGGACTTCGTTATCCCGCCCTGGCGCCTGGCGTCGGCGCTGGACGCCTCCGAGGGGACGAGGCCCAGCCACGACGCGAAAGCCGACGCGCTGCGGAACCTCGAGAAGCCGTCGACCTCGCACGCGAAGGCGAAGGCCGTCACGACCTCGACGCCCTTGAACAGCCTGAGCGCGTCGACCTCGGGCTTCCACCGCGGCCCGGACGCGTGTGCCGCGACCTTCGCCGCCAGCGCGCGCTTCTCGTCGATGGCCCGCCTGCAGCGGTCGACGTAGTAGTCGAGGGCCTCCTGCGCGGCCGGCTCCGCCAGCCTTATCGACTCGATCCAGGCCCAGTGCGCCTTCGTCCACGCCTTCTTCCGCTGCCCCCTCTCGTTGACCTCGTCGTAGACGTAGCCGTAGCGCAGGAGCATCTTCGAGAGGCGCTGCTTGCACGCGACGACGTCCTCGCGCGCGTCCTCCAGGGCGCGGGAGATGTCGCGGCAGGCCTCGCACTCGGGGTCGGGGACGTGCACCTCCGTCACGGTGCCGAGCGCGAGCTGCCTCGCGAGGAAGGCGGCGTCGCGCCTGTCGGTCTTCTTGCGCCTGTCGGCCGCCGGCTTGTCCATCTTGGACACGGCGCCGATCACGCAGTCGACGCCGAGCGCCTCGAGCTCCCGCTGCAGGTGGAACCCGGTCACGCCGGACTCGTAGACCGCCTTGGGGGCCTCGAAGGAGGCGATCCATGCGGCCACCTCCGAGGGGGCGTACGCGAAAGAGCGCCGCGCGACCTCCCCTGTGAACGGGTTGAAGGCGCACGCCTTGATCGATCTGGCGTGCACGTCTAGTCCGATGGAGGTAACATGTGCCATGGTGGGCCCCTTCCATGTCTGTGGCAACCTGGCCGGTCGCCGGTTTCTACGATGAGACCATTATCGGCCCTGACCCACGAACACCAAAGGCGACATGCAGAAGGGGCTCACCTAATGCTCTGCTCATATCGTCTTTGCCGGAATTCGTGCCCGCGTCGCTTCGCCGAGCCCCCTCGACCCGCTACTCGCCCATCGCCAGCCGACACGACAGCAGGAGCAGCAAAACGACATCCTTCCCCTGAACAGGGACGGAAAGGTCGATTCCATACTCATCGCGGAAGCGCTTCAAGCGATACGAAATGGTGTTGCGATGCACATGCAGGGCCTCCGCCGTAGCGCCCAAACTGAATCCGGTCTCGATGTAGGCGCACAGCGTTTCGACGTTATCGGTCCCCGCGGCTTCGTCATCCGCCCGCATGCGGGCAATCCGCCCATCCACGATCAGCGATTTGTTCTCGTCAAGGTCGCACAGCTCGTTCAGATAGGCGAATCGGCATTCCTCAAAGCACACCGCCCCGCCTTTCTTGCTTTTCGAGATGCGGGCCGCGAATTCCGCGTGTTCATACCCTTCATGCAACAGGCCGACGCCCTGCATGATCTCACTGGCACCAATATAGATAGGCATTTTGAGCTGCGTAAGGAAATCGGCAACCGAATCAAGAGCCTTCTCCCGGCCGATGAAACGCCCATTGACCACGGCGACCACCATTTCGCCCATCTGCTGGCTGACGGAATACGGCAGCAGAAGCCTCAGCATGCGAACGACATGATCCACGGAAAGCTTGTCGCCGGTTTTCTCTTCAGGCAGGCACACCGCAATAACGTAGGTGCCGTCGTCTTTGGCCCAATGCAATGCCGAAAACCAACTTGACGTAAGGTCTCCCTTGACGCCGCGCCCCTCCAGACGACTGATGAGGAATCCGCTCTCCTCGAAGGAATAGGGCGATGCCGAAGCTATGTCTGCAGCCGCCTCCAGCGCAACCATTTCCCCGTCGGTAATGGGCTTATAGACCTCGAAAATCTCGATATAGCCCATGAACTCGCCTTTGAACAGCACATTGACCGCCGCTGTAGGCTGATCTCCCGAGCTGTCGGAGATCCTCTTCGCGCCCACGCGGGTGAACACGTCCTCGTTGTTCTCGCGTTTCCAGTCGGGAACGGTATGGAGTACAAACTCCTTGTTCGCCTTTTCGGCCCCGAACATCTGCAGCGCGATGTCTTTGGGAATGATCGATTGCGCCACAGGCAGCAACGACGCATCGTAGGCCACCACGGGATTGCCGACGAATTCCGACAGGGCCTGGCAGAAGCCCTGCAGGTCTTTATTGCGGTAATACGCTTCTCTCATGGCGTCGCAGCATGATTGAAATTCGTTTGTGTATTTTGATAGGGCGTTGACCAGCTGCGCCGCATTCGCCCCCATGACAGCAGCAGTTCCGTTTGTGCTTTTATCACTACGACTCCATAGCAGCTGGGATTGTGTATAGGGGCCTTCAGCCAGGTCGTTGTGCACAATATATAAAATACCTGGCTCAATAGATTGCGTTGTAAACAATTCTACTCGCTTGAAAACAATCGGGTCTTTTGCGTTGTCTTCAGATATCAGCAGGTCAAATTCGGATAATGCATCTCTAAGCTGAGAAATAGTGAGATTCATACATTTCCTCTCTAACGTGCATTTTGCATAATTATACGACAGTCTCTTTTCGATTAGGCACAATGACACCGACTATTTCCCTCTTTAAACTGAACCCACCGTTTGAAACAAAGATATATAGAAGGGGGAACTATGGGGATTATCGACCATCCTATGGATCGTAGGAAGTTCTTGCGCGCTGGCGCCATCGCAGGCGTTGCGGCAGCCGGACTGGCCGGCTGCACGCCCGAAGCAGGAACGCCCGACGGCGGATCGACCGACTCAAAATCAAGCGCAAACGGCGACGTCCAAGCGACCGTCTGCGAAAACGACCAGGCCATCATCGACGGCCTCGGCGAATGGAAGTGCGGCCTGTGCTGGGCCAACTCCAGCTGCGGCGGCTACTGCGTCAACTACCGCTACGTCGTCGACGGCGTCGTTGTCCGCAGCGGCACCGACAACGGCCATGAGGACACCGAGGAAACGCCCCAGTGGCGCGCATGCCCCCGCGGACGCTCCAAGAGCCAGAACGTATACGGCGCAGAGCGCCTTCGTTATCCCCTGAAGCGCAAGAACTGGCAGCCCGGCGGCGTGGATTACCACCCCGAACTGCGCGGTAAGGACGAATGGGAGCGCATCACCTGGGAAGAGGCCATCGAACTGGCCGGCGGCGAAATCAAGCGCATCTACGACAACTTCGGCCCCGAATCCGTCCTTCTGACCAGCTACTACGTCGTGCCCAGTCTGTTCGGCAAACTGGGCGGCTACTGGAGCTGGGAAGACACCGTTTCCTACGGCTCCTACACCGCAACCTGCGAGACGCTGGGACTCGGCTACTACGGCGAACCCGGTCTGCCCGCCATGAACGACCGCCTCGACCTCAAGAACGCCGAGTACATCGTCATGGCCAGCGGCAACCCCGCCTGGGCAGCCACCGGCAATCCTCTGTACTACCTGCAGCTGGCCCGCGACAACGGCACCCAGTTCGCCTACATCGGCCCCTCCTACAACGTAAGCGCTTCCGCCCTGGACGCCAAGTGGATTCCCGTGCGCAACGGCACCGACACGGCGTTGTGGCTGGCCGTCGCCTACGAAATGATCCGCATGGACGAAGAGACCGGCGACATCATCGACTGGGACTTCCTGAATACATACACCCTGGGCTTCGACATGAACCACATGCCCGAAGACGCCAAGCTCGAGGAATGCTTCAAGGACTACATCCTGGGCGAATACGACGACCTGCCGAAGACCCCCGAATGGGCCACCGAGATCTGCGGCACGCCCGTCGAGGACATCACCTGGCTCGCCGACGTCATGAGCAAGAAGTACAAGACCATGCTGCTGCACTCCTTCGCCGCATTCCGCACCACCGGTTCTGAGAACCTTTCCCAGGCCATGATGACCGTCGCCCTGATGGGCGGCCATGCGGGCAAGTCCGGCCACTGCTTCGGCCCCGGCCTGTACGCCCAGTTCGCAGCCAACGGCGGCGAGCACCTGGTTCGCTTCGGCAAGTACGACTACATCTGGAGCGACGACCCCTTCTCCGCTTCCGCCCTCATCCCCGGCATCAAGGGCTGGACTGCTGTCGCCGACGGCCACTTCACGTCGTACAGCAACTCCAACCTTGCAGGCACCACCAGCGATTTCCATGCGGCCGAAGAGCACGACCTTGACATCCGCCTGTGGTATAGCTGCGCCAACAACTCGCTGCACACCAAGGGCAACGGACAGCTCGAGGGCGTCCGTGCGGTCCGCGAAGGCAACATTGAATGCATCATCGCCCAGGATCTTCTGGTCACCGACACCGTGATGTTCTCCGACATCATCCTGCCGGCAACCACGCCCTGGGAAGGCAACCTGGATCCGGCGGAAGGCGACGTCATGTGGGTGGGCAACACCACCGCCATCGACGGCGACCTCAACGGCGACCACAACAAGGAGATCTTCCCCGCCATCCATCCCATCATCAAGCCCCTCTTCGACACCAAGAGCGACGGCTGGATCTGGCGCAAGCTGACCGAGGCCGTGGGCGTTGCCGTCGAGGACATCTTCCCCGTCAGCGAGGTCCAGTTCTGGTTCGACCTGACCGCCGACGCCACCTTCTGCAACGAGAACGGCGAATGGCAGCACATCTTCAACGTGACCCAGGAGACCATCGACAAATACGGCGTCGATTACCAGGTCCAGACCGACGGCGTCATGGATCTGGAAGAGTTCTTCAAGCAGGGCTATTTCAGCGTCGACCGCAAGCTTGAAAACGACCCGCACCTGTTCATCAAGTTCAAGGACTTCATCGACGACCCCGAGGCCAACCCCCTGACCACCGCCACCGGCAAGTTCGAGATCTATTCCCAGTCCAAGGCGGACGGCTACAACACCACCGGCCTTTCGGAAGAGCCCATCAAGCCCTATGCGAACTACTTCACCCCCAACAACGGCTACGTCGCCTCCTTCAAGAATTGGGAGACCAAGGAGCCGGGCGACTATCCCTTCGTGCTGAGCCAGCCCCACTACCTGCGTCGCGCCCACACCCAGAACGACGGTTCCACCTGGCTGCGCGAGGCCCTGCAGAACCCCTTCTTCGTCAGCCGCCCCGACGCGGACGCCAAGGGCATCAAGACCGGCGACACCGTCCGTGTGTGGAACGAATACGGCCAGATCCTGCGTCAGGCATCCGTCTTGAGCTCGCTGGTCCCCGGATGCGTGGCACTGCCCCATGGCGCCCACTTCGACCTGGACGAGAGCGACCCCGACAACCCCATCGACCTCGGCGGATCCGAGGCCATGCTGCTCGGCCCGAAGGTGAGCAACTACCACTACGCCCTGTCCGGCTACAACAGCACGCTGGTGAACTTCGAGAAGTACGATGGCGATCCCATCCCCCACGATGGCGAGCGCATGGTTGCCCACATCGATTTCGATCAGTTCGACGCCGAGTAAGGAGAAGCAGCAATGACCTACGGTTTTTATTTCAACATGCAGCGCTGCATCGGATGCGGCGCCTGCCAGATCGCCTGCAAAGACAAGTTTGATTTCCAGGAATGCGGTCCCCGTCCGCGTCGTGTAGACACGTACGAAACCGGCGACTTCCCCAACTGCAGCATTTTCACCATGTCCATCGGCTGCAACCACTGCGACAACCCCGCATGCACCGCCGTGTGCCCGACCGGCGCCATGTTCAAGAACGACGAGGGCCTGGTCCTGCACGACGACAACGTGTGCATCGGATGCCAGTCCTGCGTCAACGCATGCCCCTACAGCGCCCCGCAGTACATCGAGTCGAAGAACATCGTCCAGAAATGCGACACCTGCCACGCCCTGCGCGAGATCGGCGAGCTTCCGATCTGCGTGGCCGCCTGTTCCCAGCGCGCGCTGGACTTCGGCGACGTCGACGAGCTACGCGCCAAGTACGGCGACGACCTGGTCAGCGAGTGCGTGGCCATCGAAAGCGCCAGCACCACCAACCCGAACCTGCTGATCCTGCCTCGCGAGGCAAGCCTGTCCGGAGAATGCTTCCCGGTCATCCTCTAGCCTACCTCGGCCGTCGCGCCTGAGACGCGACGGCAACCCATCCCTCCCCCTCCGGGCTGAAGGAGGCGCTCCGAAAACCGCGCCTCCTTCAGCCGAATCGAGCATCGGCAAGCCCCGCCCGACCGACGACGAATCGAGTACACCATGCAAGAAGAAATCCGCTCCATCGGCAGCCTCATCGTTTCCCGCGCCTGGCTGTATGAACTGTTCCGCAAAGCCATAGGCGGCCAGCCCACCGAGGATATCGTTTCCTTCCTCACGTGCGCCACCACCGCCGACGTCTTAAGCGAGTACGCTGCGGACGACACCGAGGACTGTGCTGTTGTGCGGAATTTAGCTGAGATGTGCAGCAGGCAGGATGCGGTTACCCTTGAAGTCTGCGCCAGCGACTACAATTCCGTGGTCAATGCGCTTGGCAGCCGCAGCGTGCCTCTGTGGGAATCCTCCTGGATTGCACCGGACGGAGCCCTGTTCAGCGCGCGGACGCTCGCCGTTCGTCAGGCGTTTCGCAGCAAGGACCTGCAGGCGAAACGCTTCAACCGCGTTCCCGAAGACAGCCTGGCCATGATGCTCGAATTCGGAGCGAAGCTCGCAAAAGACGACTACCGCTCCTTCGTCAACGGCGACGCCGCAAAGCTTGCGTCGTGCCTGTCCGACGAGGCCGCGTTCATCAACGAGCACCTGCTGAACTGGCTGCCTCAAGCCGTAGCGAAGGCCCAGGAGAAGAACGGCGCCGAAAACCTGTACGTTGTCATGCTCAAGACCATCGAGGCGTTCCTCCGTCTGGATGCGGCATTCGCAGCCAACGCCGTCGCATGGCTGCAAGGCCAGCCGAGCTATGGCGCGGTGGAGGACGGTCCGGAACTCAGGGCGTTCGACGCCATCATGGTCGAGCTGAAGGAGCTCGAAACCATACAGCCACCGTTCATCGTCGATTCGGAGATCGTCTCGATCTAACCGAGGGAGCACATACCAACCTGCAACACGCAGGGCCGGAAAGCTTCTTCTCCGGCCCTGCGCGTTCCGCATGCCGGAACAAGGACGCCCTCCGCTTCAAACGGCATGCGCGCGGCCGAAGGGATTCCGATTGCGAGAACTTCACGGTCCTCTTCTATTGACTATATGCATATAGGGTGATAGGATGCCCCCAACGTCCTATACGCATATAGTCGAGAGGAGCATCATGCACGAAGACTACACCGTTCAGCACATCATCGACACGTTCTCGCTGAGCAACCCGGATTTCACGGGAATCATCATCGCATTCGCCATCGCCAACGCCATCGGCCTGCTGGAATACGCCTGGGCCGTCGCCCTTAGCCTGAAGGAGAACAAGACGCCGTTCCCGGCCTGGTGCCACGCGTTCATGTTCGCCCACGACCTCACCGCCGGCATCGTGTTTGCGACCCTCGCCTTCCAGCATCATTTCTTCTGGCTTTTCGTCGTGTACGGTTTGGGCATGCTGACCTGGACGTGCCTCGAAGCCATCAACATACGCACCGTCATCAAATACGAGAAGGAGGAGGCTTTCGGCATCGGCGTATCCACCCGGGACGCGGTCATCGCCCTCGTCCTTATGGTGGCGTTCTTCCTGTGCGTAGTGAACATCCTGCGCTGGAACATGAACGATGTGGCCATGTTCTACTGGCTACCGCTGACCAACGTGGTCATGGCGGTCGCGCCCGGTTACGTGCTGGCCAAGCGCCGCAGCCGCGAAGGCAGCTCCGTCATGGTCTACATCTTCGTCGTGATCGGCACCGTCTTCAACTTCATGCCGGCGCCCATCGGCCTGTTCACCAGCACGACGCCGTGGATCTACAACCAGCCCATCTGGTTCGCGGTCGGCGCGGTATGCACGGTTACCGCCGTGTACAACCTGTATCGCATCCTGCAGCTCCCGCCGAAGACGATCGACATGGGCACCTACAAGAAGAAGCCCATCTGGTAAGCATTCTACGCAAGCATCCCTCGACGCACAGATTCGACCAGGCTGTCCACTACGGCCTGGTCGATTTTTTCTGCCATAAGCCGGTCGTAGGCCGCAACGTACGGCGACGCCCCGACAAGAGCCAGAAACGCAGCCGTGTTCTGTGCGGAAAGGTCGGCGGGATCGACGGGCGTCTTCTCCTTGATGCGGAGCCAGAGCATCTCGTACACGCCGCCTGTCGCCTTGATGCTGGCCTCGCGCATAGCGACGGCCGCATCCTCGTCTTGACCGACGGAATACAGCGGCAAGGATTCTTCGGCGTTCACTTTGACGATGCGCCCCGTGATGCCGCGGTCCGAGAGAAGGTCGAAGGTGAGCGACGTCGTCTGCGCGTCGCGAAGCAGGAACGAATAGTAGACCTGTCCCATATGCATGATGCGCAGTTCAGGCGCTTCGCCTGGCACGTCCGCCGTCTCGAGAGCCTTCGCGATACCGCGCAGGATTTCGAGCACGAGCGCCACGGCCATGTCCTCTTTTTTCGGGAAGTAGTACTGCACCAACGGACGGCCTTGCCCCGACTCTGCCGATATGCGCGTGTAATTCGCCTGCTTATAGCCCTCTTCGAGCATGAGTTTGAATGCGGCGGATTGAATCTGCTCGCGGCTCGTTTGCTCTTCGGATGACGTAGCCATGGTACCTCCTTGCGGTCACAGCCATTATATACGTCCGCGCCGCAGAACGCCCTTCGCAACGTCCGACTGCGCCCATGGCGCTACAGCACCAGTAGCCCCGGCAGGTCGACCGACGCATCCGACGCGATGATCAGGTTGTTTTCGGACCCGTCGAAATCCTCGTCGGGGCAGCGCAACAGGTGCACGTGGACGAACACCTCGTGCAGCGTCCATACGAAGGCCTCGATGTCGCCGATGGTTTCTGACACGGCGTTAACCAGGTACAACCCGCCATCGGTCATGGCGTATTTCGTGGCCTGCAGGGTTTCCGGAGCAAGCAGGCCGCTGGTGGGGTTGGTGCCGTCGAAGGAATCGTTCACCACCACGTCATAGGTCGAAGGCGCCGCAGCCCGCACTGCCTCTACCCCGTCGCCGACGATGATGCCCAAACGCCCCGTTCCGGCCGGTCCGTGCAAACGTTCGACCTCGTCAAGAAAGAAATGACGCCGCGCGATGTCCACAATGGCCGGATCGATTTCCACCACGTCTATGGAAGCCTTCTGCAGGCGCACATCGTCGCTGGTCAAAAGGTGTTTTGGGTAGGAGAATGCCCCGCCGCCGATCATGAGCATGCGCCGCACGGGGCGCACGTCGAACGCGCGGTCGATGGCTCGGCAATAGGCGAACACGGGCTCGAAGCGCCGCCCGCCCAGATACGTGGCCGACTGGAACCCGCCTCCCACATACAGCGCCCGTACAGGCACGCCGTCGTCGGTTTCCATCGTGAATACGTCCGCATCGCCGAACATGGTGGGGTACGTGTATTTTTCCAGCAGCGGGCCTGCTTCGTTTCCGCAGACGAGCGAATCAGGCATGATGGCGTTTCCTTTCCTGAAAAGCGGCAGCTCGAAAGGTCCGTGTCGATAATCGCCGCGTTACATTTCGCTCTTGATGATAGTGCAAAAGCCAGACTCTTGCAGGCATTTCGCACGAATGCCGCGCGGCGCAAACAGGCCAGGGGCAGCCAGGCCGTTTCAGCATCGTTTGACGCAAGAGGGGGAAGAGTCGATATAATTACCCACGTTGAACCAACAAATTAAAGGAGATGCCCATGAAGAAAGCCTTGATTGCAGTTGCAATGGTTTGCTCGCTCTGCCTGTTTGCCAGCTGCGGGTCGGGAATCCAGCCTGGTTCGTCTTCCGGTTCGACTCTAGAGGAGAGAAGCGCATCGGCGCCCGAGCCCATGGACATCCAGCTGGGCAGCGAAACACTCGATTACCACGGCGTTCGCATGACCCTTCCCGATTCCATGATCATCTACGACGACGGCGACGACATCGACAACGGCATCGTCAGCCTCAACGACACCAGCATTCCGGAATCGGGCGAGATCTCGCTCACCGTCTACAGCGAGGGAGCCGCCGATTTGTTCAGCGTTGAAACGCTCGACCCGGAAACGTACACGCCGGAAGCCGCCCTGTTTAACTTTGCGGAAGGTAACTTCGAAGGCAGGGTTGCCGAGCAGGAGATGCACCGCGTGATGGTCGGCGGCACATATGCGCTGGTCAGATACTGGGATTGGGATGTGGCGGAAACGTACGCCACCATTGTCGACCTGGTTCTGAAGGACGAGGTCATCGAGATCACGTTCATGGACAAGTATAACCTTTACGGCGATGTCATCCAGCAGTGCATCGACAGCATTACCATCGACGAGGAGTGCATCCCCGATGTGGCCACCAGGCTCTCCCCCGAAGGCTTGCAAGCGGCCGGCCTCCGCACGCAGGCGTGGGAGGCCTACGGCCTGTACATGAACGTGCCTGAGGGCTACACGCTCATCGACCTCGGCGACGGCAACCTCGTTTGGGGAGCCCCGGAAGGGCAGACGTACTTTGCCGTGCAGCAAACCGACACTGCGATTCTCCAGGCTATGGTCTATGCCCCCGAAGAGGCTGAACAGATCCTTGTGGACGGCTTGTCCGCTAACCCGAGCTTCGTCGAGCTGTCGGGCTACAGCGTCGGCACGCTCAACAGCATGCTTGCCCTGAACTATCAGTACAGGGCCGTCGACTCGAGCGGCGTGGAGTATATCGCCTATGTACTGGTGGTGCAGCCCTACCAGTATTCCGACATGGCGGTTTCCGTCTTGTCATTCTGCTACTCCAACGAGGCGCTCGACCTCATGAGCAACATGCAGCAGACGATCCGCGTCGCTGACGGATGGGTGGGCGACGGCCTGGTCGAAGACGAGCCCGTGCCGGCTGACGAACTCTAACGAGCCGAAAACCGCATAGCGAACCCCGAGCATCAACGCTTCGGCAATCAACGCCGGCCCGGTCAATCCAGGTCGGCGTTTTGATTGCAGCGTATGGCATCGCAGCTCATCTTCAGCCGAAAGAAAACAAGCGGACCACTGAATGCAACCTGGGGAAATCGACCCCTTTTGTCGTATTTTTGCCCGCTCTGAGAGATGTGACGCTCGCCCGTTCGCAAAACAAAAAGGGCGCCCGAGAACCGAGCGCCGAAGCTGTCACGAGGGCCGGAGAAGATTAAGAGTCTAAAAGTAGCCGACCCAACGACTGCGATGCCAGTATAGCGCACCTCAGGCCCAAGCGCACGACCCCGGCCTTGCACGCACGGCTATAATGAAGGAACCATCCGCAACGCAAGGAGCGCACTATGATTCAGGCCGACCGCGACGCATTCGAAGGCTTTGGCATCCTGTATTACGACATCTACGGGCTGGGACGGAACATCCTGTTCCCGGAAAACGTTTCCATAACCGACGCCGACATGACCGCAGCTGTGACCTGCGCCATGAACATGAACGGAACCGGGTTCGCGCTCACGCCCGCTTCCGTGGCCACGCTGGCCGCCCACTTCGCCGTCCTGCGCGAACGCGCCTCGGAGCCCGCGCTTGAAGGTGCGCTCGTCAACCCAGGCATCGACATCCGCATGCTGGTACCGTCCATCAAAGTGGCGCCCATGTACCCCAAATTCCCGCACCAGGTCATGGATATGTCTGAAGCCCGGTTCCGCTTCGACCAGCTGCTGCACTATGCGTCCACCTACGGCGTCGAAGACGTCGCAGCGCAGCTCGGCATCCCCCTCACCGTCAGCAAAGGATGGCTTCCCGAAGGCGGCGGCCAGACCGCCGAACCACCCGAGTCGGCCGCAGAAGCGCCCAACGCCCCACGTGGCGAAACCCCCTTCGCAAACGCAAAGCTGCTCACCTTGGTGGTCGACCGGACGCAGCTGATGCACATGGTCATCGAGCGTTTAGAGCGGCCCACGCGCATGCATCCGGCCGAAGCGCGCGTGGCCGTGGGCGTCTTGCGGGACATCCCCACCATGCACATGCCGCGCATCGCGTTCCACGAGAACATTTTGGAAATCATCGCGGCTGCCATCGACGAGCCCAACGCGGTGCTGACCGACGCGTTGGAAAGGACCGTTCAGCACCCCGGTGACGTGCTGAAAGCCCTCACGCATATCATCCGCGTCAAGGGCCGCAAGCACCTGACCACCCGCCAGAAGAAGGTGTTCTGCAACTTCCTCAACCAGTACACGTTCGAATCGCTGGCTGGAAACTTCGCCGACGCGCACCCCATCGACTACCGCTCGCTGAACTACCTTTCGGTCGAACGGTTCGGCGGCGTAACGCTGCGCCAGGCCATGCAAGCCGTGGAGGAAGGGCGCTTCCGCTCGTGGTATTCCCAGATAGAACGCGAATGGGACCGCTCCGCCGAAGTCGGCTTCGCTCCGCTTCTGGACAAATACATGGAACGTCCCGGCGTGTTGTTGCGTTCCATGACGCGCCTGATCAAGGCAGGCGTCACGGCCGAGCAGCTTACCGAGGCCATGGGCCGGTCGAACGCCTACTCGCTGCCCAGCATCGTCCGCACGCTGACCCTGATGGCAGCCGAGGACGTGACGCCCGGCCGCAACTGGCATGATGACGAAGAACCAGATGAACGCATGAAAGCCGAACGCATCAAGCGCCAGCAAGACGCCTACAAGGTTGCCGAAACCGTCCTGCGCAACCTGCTCGAGCGCCGCCTACGCACCCTGGACACCCCGCTGCAGGGCAAGCGCGTGTACGTGGATGCGGGCCCGTTCTCGCTGCTTGGATCGGTGCTACTCCCCAACGACACGGGCTCCACCGGCACCGCGTATCCGCCCATCGGCATGGCATACCGTATACCGCGTGACGGGCGCTTGCGTTTCTTCACCTTCTGGGACGACCGCGCCAAGCGTGTCGATGTGGACCTGCACTTCAAGGGGAGCCTGCGCGACGGCAGCCCCTTCTCCATCGGCTGGAACGCCGATTACAATCTTGCCGGCATGGTGACCAGCGGCGACATCACGCATAGCACCAACGCCGTCGAGTATCTGGACATCGACATGAACGTCGCGCGCGAACAGGACGTGGATTATGTCATGCAGCGGTGCCACATCTTCGCTGGCGCCGAAAAATGGGGCGACATCGCAACCTGCTTCTCCGGTGCGCTGCTCGTGGATTCGATCGATCCTGGCAAGCCCATCTATCAGGGCGAAAACCTGATCTTCCGGGACTCCATGACGGGTGCGGATCGCGAAATGGACTATGCGCTGGTTGATGTCCAGGCATGCTACGTGCGCCTGCTGCGCGGCGCCAACCCGATGTTCGTCCGCACGCGCTTCACGCTGAACAACTATATCGACATGCTTTTGACCTGCCAAAACGCTGTGCGTGTAGGCTCGTCTGACGAAGCGGACGTGGTGCTTTCCGTCGGCCGCAACGATAACAAGGACGCCGTATGCCTGATTGACGAGGGGTTCTTCCTGAAATAGGCTGCGCAAAACAGCCCTACAATATGGGTCACTTCTACGAGCGGGCCCGCCACGAGCGCGCCAAGGTCGTCGAGAAGGCGACGGGCACCCGGCCCTCCGACGGGGCGGTCGCAGAGGCGCTGCGCAACATGACCGGACATCGGCTGGACGCCAACGTCTACCACTTCGACTACCGCACCGACCTCACCGACGCGCTCTGCTCCTGCGTCGGCATCGACCTGTCGCGCGAGGCCATGACGAAGTCCCAGATGAACAAGGTGATGTCGGTTGTGAAGAAACCGCGCAGCTAAGCTGTTGCACTACAAAGAATGTCACTGGAAAAACGGCCGTTTGCCCAGCTCGTATTGGGCAGACGGCCGCTTTGCGCTGCAAAAGTCAGGTTATACCAATGCCCGCGAATCGGGTCAATGAACGATTTCCCTTCCCAACAAAGTCTGCCAATCGACCGACGGTCCAACCGACAGCTCCGCAACCTCCCTCAATCCTGCGGCAATACAATTACGCAGCCCCAACGCTGGGCGCATTCGTTTCGCGTGGCCCCGTTCATCCATGCGTCTTAAAGGATTATCTCAATCTGCCCGTATCAAATAACATCGTTCTGACCATTTTGCACAGGTCAGTTTGTCATTACTCTACCGAGGTATAGGGGCAAACCAACAACAGAGGAGATGAATATGAAGGGTTCTTCCACCTTTGGTGCGTCGTCGTCCGCGCATGCGCTGACACGTCGTTCCTTCCTCAAGACCACCGGCACCCTTGCTGCGGCCGGAGCCTTGGGGGTCGGATGCTCGCTCGCCCATAACGAGCTCCAAGCGCTCGCCGACGAGAACGCCGACGAAACCGCCGAAAAGACCTGCTATCTGTGCCACAACTTCCACTGTCTGGGCGGTTGCGGCCTTAAGGTCACGGTCCGCGACGGCCACCTAGCCAAGATCGAGCCTCGCCAGATGCCCGACGACCGCTACCGCAAGGTGTGCCTGCGCGGCATCAACGAGGTGCAGCACGTGTACGCCACCGACCGCCTGCAGTATCCCATGCGCCGCACCGGCGAGCGCGGCGAGGGCAAGTTCGAGCGCATCAGCTGGGAAGAGGCCATCCACGAGATCGCCGAGAACGTGAAGGCCGTCCAGGAAAAGTACGGGGCAGGTTCGCTGTACGTAAAGAAGTCCGTAGAAGCGAGCCTTGGCCAGGGCTTTTCCTTCACCGACGTGCTGCTGAACGCCGAGGGCGGCGGGCTCACCGGCCTGGACCGCGGCATCGCCAACGGCTGCGAGCCCGCGCTGCAGACCGTGAACGCCAACTCCGTGAACAGCATTTGGGAGTGGAAGAAGGCCGCCACGGTCATCAACCTGGGCAACAACATCTGCGAGTCCGGCATCATCTGGTCGCAGGCGCTGGTTGAGGCCCGCGAGGCCGGCGCCAAGGTCATCACCTTCGACCCGCGCTTCAGCCCCACCGCCGCCAAGAGCGACCAGTGGGTGCCCGTGAAGCCCGCCGAGGACGGCGCCGTGGTGCTGGGCATGATCTACCACATCCTTGACCAGGGCTGGTACGACCAGGAGTTCATGGCCGCGCACACCTCGCTGCCGTTCCTGGTGGACGTGGAAACCGGCCAGCTGGTGGGCGAAGTGGAAACCGGCGTGAACCGCCTGGGCAAGGAAGAGCAGCCCATCGTGCACTCCGTGGTGTTCAGCCAAAGCGCCGGCATGCCCGTGCCCTACGACGCTCCCGAAGCCGCCGACGCCATGCTGGAAGGCACCTGGAGCTACGAAGGCCGTCAGGTGACCACCCAGTTCATGCTGCTGAAAGACCAGATGGCGCAGTACGACCTGGCCTGGGCCGCCGGCCGCTCGGGCATCTCCGAAGACGTTATCATGCAGCTGGCCGACGACTATGCCAACCGCGGCCCGGCCATCATCAACTACGGCATCGGCGGCCCCGACAAGTACGCCAACGCCGACGTTCTGGGCCACAGCATCGCCATCCTGGTGGCGCTCACCGGCAACTACGGCAAGGCGGGCGCAGGCTGCGGCTTCTACAACTCCGGCGGCGGCGGACTGTCCGGCGCGCTGAACCCGTGGCCCCTGCCCGAGTTCGCCGGCCTGGCCGAGAACAAGATGCGCCTGTACGAGGTGGCCAGCAAGCCCAACGACATCCATGCCGCCATCACCTTCGGCGACGCCTTCACCCTGCGCGCGGCCAACGCAAACGCCACGGTGGAATGGATCAAGTCCATGGACTTCTTCGCCATCATCGACATCTACCATTCGTCCGCCGTGGACTACGCCGACATCGTGCTGCCCGCCTGCAGCAAGTTCGAGAACACCGAGGACTACAAGAACGTGCGCATCTCGCAGAACCACGTGTACATTGCCCAGAAGTGCATCGATCCGCTGTTCGAGAGCAAGACCGACCTGGAAATCGAGCGCCTGCTGATGGCCGAGTGGGGCTACGACCAGTACCTGCCGCAGTCCTATGACGAGCTGAACCGCCACCAGCTGGAGAACCTGGAGGGCCCGCTGGCCGGCATTACCTACGACAAGCTCATCGAGAACGACTGCTGCCTGCCGCTGGCCGGCGGCGACGACCCCATCGAGCCGCAGGTCGGCTACCACGAGCCCGTCATCAAAACGCCGACCGGCCGCATTGAGCTGTATTACGAGGACCTGGTCGACGAAGGTCAGGCGCTTCCCACCTACGAGCCCTGCAACGAGGCCTACGACGAGAACCCCGCCAAGGACACCTACCCCCTGGTGTTCATGCAGGGCAAGACGCGCTACCGCATCCACGCGTTCTTCAGCGCCAGCGAATGGTTCCGCCAGAACTACACCCCGTGCGTGACCATGCACCCCTCCGACGCGGCGGCGCGCGGCATTGCGGAAGGCGACGACGTGCACATCTTCAACGACCGCGGCGAGTTCGTGTGCCGTGCGGTGCTTGACGAGGGCATCCGTCCCGGCGTGCTGTTCATGGCCGAAACCACTTACAGCAGCTACTACAAGCAAGGCTTCCTGCAGAACGTGACGAACTCCAACCTGCAGGAGCGCTGCTACAAGATGAAGTTCGGCCCGCAGATCAACTACAACGACGTGCTGGTGCAAGTCGAGAAAGCGTAAGGTGTGAACCATGACCAAATTAGCAATCGGCATTAAGCTGGAGCGCTGCATTGGGTGCCAGACCTGCGCCTTCAGCTGCAAGATGCAGAACAACGTGCCCGACGGCATGCTGTGGAACCGCGTGATTTCCGAAGGCGCCGACAACGAGGACGGCAGCGTGGGCACCTATCCCAACGTGAGCCGCACCTACCTGCCGCTGGCCTGCCAGCACTGCGAGAACCCCGCCTGCCAGAAGGTGTGCCCCACCGGCGCCACCTACAAGGACGAGATGGGCCGCGTGGAAATCGACTACCAGAAGTGCATCGGCTGCCGCATGTGCATGGCCGCCTGCCCGTTCAACGCACGCGTGTTCAACTGGGTGAAGCCCGAGCGCGCCACCGGGTTCGACTACGGCGACGCCGAGGTGCCCGCGCGCAAGAAGGGCGTCATGGAGAAGTGCACCCTGTGCAAGGAGCGCACCGACCGCGGCGAGAACCCCATGTGCGTCGAGTGCTGCCCGGCCCGCGCCCGCGTGTTCGGCGACCTGGACGACCCCGAGTCCGAGATCTCGAAACTGCGCGCCTCGGGCAACGTCCGCATCCTGCTGGAAGAAAAGGGCACGCGCCCGCAAGTCTTTTACGTCAAATAAGGGGGCTGCAATGCAACTTTCTAGCAAATCTAAGGGCGTGCTGGGCGTACTTGCCCTGATCACGCTGGCGGGCGTTGGCTGCTGGTGCTACCAGTTGGCTAATGGCCTGGGCGTCACCGGCATGTCGAACGTGAACTCGTGGGGCGCTTACATCTGCATGTTCATGCTGTTCGTGGGCCTTTCGGCCGGCGGCCTTATCGTGGCCAGCTCGGCGCACGTGTTCGGCATCGAGGACTTCAAGCGCATCAGCATGCCGGCGGTCATTCTTTCCACGGTGTGCATCTGCGTGGCGGGCGTGCTGATCCTCATCGACATGGGCGGCATCCAGCGCGTGTGGCGCCTTTTCACCGGCCCGAACTTCACGTCTCCTTTGATTTGGGACGTGTGCATCATCACTGCGTACCTGGTCATCAACATCCTCGACCTGGTGTGGATGAGCCGCGGCCAGGAGGAGAAGGTCCGCAAGCTTTCCTATGTGGCGCTGCCGGTGGCCATCCTGGTGCACAGCGTGACCGCGTGGATCTTCGGCCTGCAGATCGCCCGTGCCTGGTACACGGCCATCATGGCCCCCATCTTCGTGGCTTCGGCCCTCGACTCCGGCCTGGCGCTGCTCATCCTGGCGCTGTTGGGCCTACGCGCAGCCGGCATCTTCAACGTCGAGCAGGGGCTTTTGAGCAAGCTGGCGCGCCTGCTGGCGGTGTTCATCTGCGTTGACGCGTTCTTCGTGGGCTGCGAGCTTCTGACCATGGGCTATCCCGGCGCCGGCGAGGCCAATGCGCTGGCCATCATGACGAGCGGTGTCACTGCCCCGTACTTCTGGTTCGAGCTGGTGGGCGGCCTGCTGATCCCCTTCCTGCTGCTGGCTTCGGCCAAGCGCCGCGAGTCCATGGGCATCGTGGCATGCGCAAGCGCCCTGGTGGTACTGGGCGTCGCCTGCAAGCGCATCTGGCTGCTGTTCACCAGCTTCGTGCAGCCGAACGTGTTCGGCGGCCCCGGCATCACGCTGGGCACCGCACAGGCGGCGAACGACCCCGTGTTCGAGAACGTGTGGGCCATCATCGGCTCCTACGCCCCCACGCTGCCCGAGCTGGTCATCATCTGCGGCGTCATCGCGCTCGGCGTCATCGCGTTCTACCTGCTGGCGCAGAAGCTCTGCACCAAGTAGCTTCCAACCCCAAACCCCCTCCGCGAAAGAGGCCTGCCGGTTCGTCCGACAGGCCTCTTCGTTGAAACGGGGGTCATGAACCGTGTTTCACGAATGGGAGTTCCTGCCAAGTAGAAAACTCCCATTGTGGGAAACTTACCTGATAGAAAAACTTCAACTCAGGGACTTGACGCTGGGGAGGCCGTATGCCGGCTCGGCGTTGCGCGCCGCCACGAGAATGGCTTGCTCCATCACCTTTGCCGCAAGCACGCCCACCGTGTCGGAATCGGCGACCTCGTCGCCCACCGACAGCGCATAGATGCTGTCGCCGTCCATGGACGTGTGAACAGGGCGAATGGTGCGTGCAAACCCGTCGTGCGCCATCGAGGCCACCTTGCACAGGCGGGCCTTGGGAAGCTTTGCATTGGTGATGACGGCGGCGATCGTCGTGTTCGTTACCACCTGAGAATCGGCTGCCAAGGCGTCCGCCTCCGCATCGCGCGCAGTTGCGGCCTGAGCTTCGTAGCCCGCGACAAAGATGTCTTCGGTGCTGCGAAAACCCGTCTTGTCCTGGCTCAACACCCCCGCAACGCATGCGCCCGTCGCAGGGTCAATCACGTCGCCGATCGCGTTCACCGCAACGATGGCGCCGACCTTCAGGTCGCCCGCCTGCACAGCGAAGCTGCCGATGCTTGACTTCATGCAGAACTCGCCACCGAGAATCTTGCCCACCGTGGCGCCGCATCCCGCTCCGTAATTGCCGTCGCGATAGTTGCCGCCCTGCAGGCCGCCTCGCACGCTGCATGCCCCATGGCGGCGTCGGGGCGCACGTCGCTTCGGCCGATGAGCAGGTCGAAGATGTCGGACTGGCACACCAGCGGCACCTTCACGGGGCCCACGTCCAAGCCGATGCCGTGCTCTTCCAGATAGCGCATGGCGCCGCCCGCCGCGTCGAGGCCGAACGCGCTGCCGCCGCCCAAAAGCACGGCATGCACGAACTCGGCGTTGGCCAGGGGATCCAGCGTGCGCGAGTCGCGCGACGCCGGTCCGCCGCCCCGCACGTCAATGCCCGTCGCCATTCCGTCTGGCGCCACGATGGCCGTCACGCCCGTTGCCGCTTCGGCGTTTTCAGCCTGTCCGATGAAAAACCCCGGAATATCCGTTATGGCGATTGGTTTCATGGTCATCCCCTTTCAGGCCCGATTGGCCTCATGATACCGAAAACCATCGCGGGTTTCCGCTGCACTGCAAAGTTGGCGTTACGGTTTCAGCTTCTTTTCAGGAGTCGGACGTATCATTCCAGCATTGCTTGTTCAATGCATCGCACTGTCGCAGAAATGTGTTGTTCGTTGTTTCGTTACTTTACTGCACTAACGTGTTATTGCAGGAACGGGGGCCCTGTGTTCCTAGCGTCCGATTTGCACTAGATTTGCTTCAACGACGCCGCCCAAGGCATCAAAAAAGGCCAACCATGCGGCTGACCTGAGAATTCATGGTGGTTAGGGAGGGACTTGAACCCCCGGCACGGGGATTTTCAGTCCCCTGCTCTACCAACTGAGCTACCTAACCAGTTGCTTAAACGCGAATATGTATGTTACCGTTTGCCGCTCGTTCGCGCAAGTACTTTTTCAAATTCACGAAATGTGCGTGTCCGCTAGCTGCGCAACAGCGGCTCCACACCGCGGCAGGTCAAATCGCTCAACAGCTGAGCAGCTTCTTCAGGATCCACCTTCTTGCCCTCGGCCACCCACACCCGATAGAAATCGAGCGCCGTCGCACGGATGAACCGATACAGCAAGGTTTGCGCGCCCTCCGACATCGGCACGAACGGATTGCCTGCTTCCCTATAGCGATCCATCTGCTCGTAATACACCTTTTCGCCGAATCGGTAATAGCTGGGCGTACACACCAGCTTCTCCACATACTCCGGCTGCCCCGCCAGGAACAGAAAGAACCGCTGAGCATGGCCGTCGATGTCCTCGGGCACGTCGGGCGTGGTCTCATAATTCGCGAAATAGTCGTCCATAACCTCGGTCAACACGTCTTCGAACAGCGCCTCGATGGTCTCGTAATGCAGATAGAACGTCTTGCGGTTGATGCCCGCACGCTCGGTCAGGCTTTTAACCGACATCCTGTCCAGCCCCACCTCGACCACCAACTCGATGAATGCCTGCTTGATGGCGGCCCTCGTACGCAACACGCGCAAGTCGGTCTTTTCTTGATCCATGGAACCTCCGTGCACCTCGCAAATCATCCCCATGCGCATTGTCTCATACGCGCGCGGCATTGTTGACCAGCGATAATGCCCACTTTTTTCTTTGTGGGGTTTAAACACCTCGAACAAGACTCTGGGCAGTGCATTCGGCGCATACGCCCCGTAAAGTGCAAGCCAGCGAAGGACCTGGCGGCGGAACAGCGAAAATCCGCTTGTCAGGATTCATATTGGGGGAACAATTCGAGAAGGAGAAACGCATGACCAAGAGCATCGCACGTACGGCGCTCACCCGTCGCGGGTTCCTGAAGACCGCTGCCGCCGGCATGGCAGGCGCGGGACTGAGCGGCCTGACCCTGACCGGCTGCGCCGCGACCACGCCCGGTGCCGAGGACACATCCGGCGACACGCTGGCCTACACCTACCACAACGAGCACTGCCTGTGCAACTGCATGTTCCAGTGCACCGTGCGCGACGGTAAGCTGGTGAAGATCCAGCCCCGCCCGAACGAGGACCATCGCTATCAGAACGTGTGCCTGAAGGGTATTTCCGAAATCCAAAACATCTACGGCGAGGCCCGCATCCAGCAGCCCATGAAGCGCGTGGGCGAGCGCGGCAGCGGCGAGTTCGAGGCCATCAGCTGGGACGAAGCCTTCCAGATGTGCGCGGATGCGTTCAAGGCCTGCGACGAAACCTACGGCGAAGGCCACATTTGGATGCAATTCTCCACCGAAGCGCAGCAGCGCTTTGCCCCGCTTCTGCCTTCGCTCGTGAAGGCGCAAACCGGTATCCCGCCGCTGAACGGCTACGACATGGGCCAGGGCAACGGCCAGAACCAGGCATTCGCCTGGAGCGGCATGTTCGCGCAGAACACCATCTGGGAGTGGCCCATGGCGCGCACCGTCCTGATGGTGAACTGCAACGTGGTCGAAACGGGCATGATGTGGTCCCGCGGCATGCTGGACGCGCAGGAGGCCGGCACGAAGATCATCGTGGTGGACCCCCGCTTCTCCCCCACGGCCGCCAAAGCCGACGAATGGGTGCCGCTGACTGCCGGCACCGACCCCGCCCTGTTCATGGGCATGATCCATCACATCCTTGAGAACGACCTGTACGACCGCGAGCACGTGATCGCCCACACCGCCCTTCCGCACCTGATCGACGCCGCAACGGGCACCACGGTGGGTACATCCCGCGAGGTCCAGGACCCCGAAACCGGCGAGACCAGCACCGTGGTCGACCCCTACGTGTGGGACGCGAAGTCGAACACGTTCAAGCCGTACAACCAGGAGGGCGTCGAGCCCGAGCTGGAAGGCACCTTCAAGGTGAACGGCGTCGAGTGCGTGACCCAGTTCACGAAGCTCAAGAACGACTACGCCGGCTACACCCTGGAGTGGGCCGAAGGCATTACCGGCACGCCGGCCGCACAGATCGCCCAGGTGGCCGAAGAATACGCCAAGGGCCCGTCCATCATCTGCAACGGCGTCGGCGGCATCGACAAGTTCCAGGCCTCCGACATCGCGGGCCACTGCTACGCGCTCATCGCCAGCCTCACCGGCAACTACGGCAAGCGCGGCACCGGCTTAGGGATCTACTGCTATCACACCAGCCTGTACGAAGCCGCGCTGGGCGGTTGGCCGCTGCCCGAGGAGTACCATGTCACCGCTCCGATGGGCTTCTACGACGTGGTGCAGAAGTCCGACGACGTGCACGCCGCCATGTTCTTCGGCGACATTCCCACGCAGAAGGCCGCGAACTGGGCTAAGACCGAGGAGTGGCTGAACTCGCTGGACTTCGTGGCCCTGGCCGACATCTACAAGAGCTCGGTTATGGACTACGTCGATCTGGTGCTGCCCGTATGCTCGAAGCTCGAGTGCCCCGACAGCGTGGGCGGCGTGAAGAACGCCAACGGCTACATCCTGCAGAACCAGAAGGTGCTGGACCCACTGTTCGAAAGCAAGAGCGACTTCTACATCGAGCGCGGCATCGCCGAGGCCATGGGCCTGGGCGACCTGATGCCCAAGGACGGCGAGGAATACGCCCGCGCCATTCTGACCAGCGACGACCCGCAAATCGCCGGCTTCACGCTGGAGAAGCTGACCGAGGCGAACGGCGCCCTGAAGCTGCTGGGCTCCGAAGACGAGCTCGGCCCCGAAGTCGGCTTCGAGTACCACACCCCCACCGGCAAGCAGGAGCCCTACTACGAGAACATGCTGAAGTGGGGCCAGGCCTTCCCCATGTGGGAAGAGCCCAATGAGACCTACGCGGACAACCCGCTGCGCGAGAAGTACCCGCTGCAGTTCGGCCAGGCGCGCACCCGCTTCCGCGTGCATTCCGCCTACTCCGGCGCCGGCTGGATCCAGGACCTGTACGAGCCGCATATCGAGCTCAACCCCGTTGACGCCGCCGAGCGCGGGCTGTCCGACGGCGACCAGGTGGAGGCCTTCAACGACCGCGGCAGCTTCACCACGAAGCTGCGCGTGAACAACGCCATCCGCCCGGGCAGCGCGTTCATGGCCGAGAGCACGTACCGCCAGTACATGGACGGCACGATGATGCAGAATGTAACGAACGACCAGCTCAGCGAGCGCGGCTACGACCTCATCTTCGGCCCCATGATTCCCTACAACGACACCCTCATCGAGATCAAGAAGGTTGGTGCATAACCCATGACGAAGCTCGCCATTGCCATTGACCTGCATCGTTGCCTCGGCTGCAACACCTGCTCGCTGGCCTGCAAGATGCAGAACAACATCCCCGACGGCATGCTGTGGAACCGCGTGCTCACCGAGAACTGCGACATCTTCGACGGCGCCGAAGGCACCTACCCGAACCTGAGCCGCACCTACCGCCCCGTGGCCTGCCAGCACTGCACCAACGCCGCGTGCAAGCGCGTGTGCCCCACTGGCGCCACCTACCGCGACGAGATGGGCCGCATCGAGATCGACTACGACAAGTGCATCGGCTGCCGCATGTGCATGGCAGCCTGCCCGTTCAACGCCCGCACCTTCAACTGGAACGAGCCCGTGCGCTCCACCGGCTTCAGCTACGGCGACGCCCGCGTGCCCGAGCGCCACAAGGGCGTCATGGAGAAGTGCACGCTGTGCAAAGAGCGCACCGACGAGGGCGAAGAGCCCATGTGCGTGCACTGCTGCCCGGGCGACGCCCGCATCTTCGGCGACCTGGACGACCCCGATTCGCGCATCTCGCAGCTGCGCCGCAGCTCAACCGCGCACGTTCTGTTGGAAGAAAAGGGCACGCAGCCCCAGGTCTTCTACTTCAACTAGGAAGGGTGCATCATGGCTAAACTTATGAAAAACCCGCTGGTCATTGGACTGGCTGCCATTGTCCTCATCGGCTTCGGCATGTATGTGTACCAGCTGGCGAACGGCCTGGGTGTCACCGGCATGAACAACTCCACCAGCTGGGGCGCGTACCTGACCTGCTTCATGTTCTTCGTGGGCCTGTCCGCGGGCGGTCTGATCGTGGCCAGCTCCGCCAGCATCTTCCACGTTGAGAAGTACAAGGCCGTGGCGCTGCCCGCCGTCATCTGCTCGCTGGTGTGCATCTGCGCCGCAGGTCTGTGCGTGCTCATCGACCTGGGCGGCATCCAGCGCATCTGGCGCATGTTCACGGGTATGAACTTCCTCAGCCCCCTGGCATGGGACGTGTGCGTGATCACCATCTATATCATCATCAACCTGTTCTACCTGTACTTTATGTGCTCGAAGAAGGCCGATCCTGCAAAGGTTTCCATCGTGTCGCGCTTCGCCTTGCCCGTGGCTATCCTGGTGCACAGCGTCACCGCTTGGGTGTTCGGCATGGAGATTGCCCGCGAGGCCTGGCACACCGCCATCCTGGCCCCCATCTTCGTGGCGTCCGCCCTTGACTCCGGCCTGGCGCTGCTGCTGTTGGCCCTGTTCGCGCTGCGTGTCCGCGGCATCTTCCACACTGCCGACGAGCTGATCACCAGCCTGGCCGGCCTGCTGTGCGCCTGCGTGTCCGTGGACTTCTACTTCATCTTCTGCGAGATCCTGACCACGGCCTACAACGGCACCGAGGGCGGCATGGCGGTCATCAACACGCTGCTCTTCGGCGGCACGGCCCCCTTCTTCTGGTTCGAGATCGTGTGCGGCTTAGGTGTTCCCTTCATCATCCTGGTGTTCGCGAAGAACCGTCGCAACATGAAGCTGGTCGGCATCGCAAGCGCCCTGATTGTGGCCGGCGTCTTCTGCAAGCGCTGCTGGCTCATGTTCACCGGCTTCGCCACGCCGAACATCGTGGGCGCCAACGGCATTACGCTGGGCACCACGGCGGCCCAGACCGGCGGCGCGGCCAACATGTGGTCGGTGCTGGGCACCTACATGCCCACCCTGCCCGAGGTGTGTATCTCGGTGAGCGTGTTCGCCCTGGCAGGCCTTGCGTTCATCGTCCTGTGCCACGCGCTCATCAAGCCGCAAGCCTAACTACCGCAGCAATCCAACCAGATTGATTTGCCACAAAGCGAAGGAGCGGCCCGGGGGCTTTCCCGGGCCGCTCCTCTGTATTACAATTGCTTCAAAAAAGTGCGGAAATCTGCAATTTTGACTTGATAAAAAGTGCGGAAATCGGTAAATTCTGCTCATTAAAAAGTGCGGAAATCGGGGTGAACCTTTATGTTCAGGCGAAAAGTATATGATGAACTGGTCAAATGGAAACGCTCGTCTCAGGGACGCACTGCGTTGTTGATTGAAGGCGCCCGCCGCGTGGGCAAATCTACCGTCGTCGAAGAATTTGCCAAAAACGAGTATCGCAGCTACATCCTCATTGACTTCGCTTTTGCATCGAAACAGGTCCGCGAGCTGTTTGAAGACGTATCCGACCTTGATTATCTGTTCCTTCAGTTGCAGCTCCAATATGGAGTACGGCTTTTCAATCGCGAGTCGCTCATTGTGTTCGACGAGGTGCAGTTATGCCCGCTCGCCCGTCAAGCTGTAAAGCGCTTGGTGCAAGACGGCCGATACGACTATGTAGAAACCGGCTCGCTCATCAGTATTAAGCGAAACACGACGGGCATACTCATCCCCAGCGAAGAGCAAAAGCTGCAGATGCACCCCATGGACTTCGAGGAGTTTCGTTGGGTCTTAGGAGACAATGCCACCATTCCCCTTCTCCGTCAGGCATTCGAGGCACACGCGCAGTTGGGCGAGCAAACGAATCGCAAGCTCATGCGCGATTTCCGTCTCTATATGCTTGTGGGGGGCATGCCGCAGGCGGTCGACGCGTATCTTTCAACGAATAACCTCCAGGAGGTCGACCAGACTAAACGCACTATTATTTCCCTCTACGAAGATGACTTCCACAAAATAGATCCCAGCGGAGCCGTCTCTCGCTTGTTCGATGCCATTCCAGCCCAGCTTGCGAAGAAGGCCTCGAGGTATCAGGTGTCCAGCATCTTGGCCAATCGGCAGGCTTCAGATTTAATTGAAGAACTGTCCGAGCTTCGGGAATCGAAAACCGTCCTGTTCGCCCATCACGTCAGCGATCCCAATGTCGGGATGTCAGCAACCGTAGACCTCGAGAAGTTCAAGTTGTATCTTGCCGACACGGGGCTGTTCGTGACCCTTATGTTTAAGGACGCAGGTTTTACAGAAAACATCGTCTACGACAGGCTGCTTTCCGATAAGCTGCCGGTCAATTTGGGCGCGGTATATGAAAACGTTGTAGCCCAGGAGCTGGCCGCTCAGGGAAACGGGCTTTTCTATCATACGTGGGAAAAGGAAGGCGCCCATCGTAACTACGAGATTGACTTCGTCCTTTCAAGAGGCAAAAAGATTTGCCCCCTAGAGGTTAAGTCTTCCAGCTACAAGACGCACGCTTCGCTTGACGCGTTTGCGTTGAAGTACCCCTCGCGCATCGGCGACCAGTATCTCGTATACACAAAGGACCAGCATAAAAGCGGCGCCATCTCCTGCATACCCACCTACATGGCACGATTCATCTAAGCCCAAAACGCAAGACGAATGGAGCGTCCAACGCCTTCAAAACAAAACGCGGCCCCGAGCTTTCATCGCTCGGGGCCGCGTCGTTCAGCTTACGCCAGGCCGCGCAGTGCGCTCCTGGCCTACTCCTGGGGCTGGTTGTAGCCTTCGTACGCAACGTCGGTCCAATGGACGAAGTCGAGCTGCGTCTCGACCGGCAGGCCTTCCTTCTGCGCGATGATGTCGAGCAGAAGGAAGGTCGGGTACTCGCCCGGGCCAGCGGCGATAGCGTCGCGCATGTAGCGGGCCACGCAGGCTTCCTCGGTGACGCCCACGCCGCCCCAGAGCTCGAGCAGCGACTCGATGGTCTTCATGGCCGTCTGGCGGCAGTACACCTTAGCGCCGAAGCACAGGACCGAGTTGGCGTTGCCCGTGGTCACGTTGTCGATGGCGTTCAGGATCAGACCGCGCATAGCCTCGATGTTGACCTTGGCGTTGGCAACGGCATGGGCCACAGCCTGGAAGGTGCCCAGCGGCTTGTCCATGCGGGTGCGCTGCATGACGTATTCCTTGGCCATCTCGTACACGCGCTCGGTCATGCCCAGGAAGTTGGCGGCATAGGTGATCCAGATGGTGCCGTTCAGGCCGGAAAGGGCGGTCGCGGGAGGCAGCACGTTGGCGGGATCTGTGCGTGGCCGGCGCTGTCATCAAGCCGAAGGCCTACTTCGCGCTGGGCATCTCCGGCCAGATGCAGCACATGGTGGGCTGCAACGGCGCCGGCACCGTGGTTGCGGTGAACAAGGACAAGAACGCCCCCGTGCTCAAACAGTGCGACCTCGGCTTCGCGGGCGACCTCAGGGCCGTCCTGCCCGAGCTGACCGCCGCCCTGTAGGCCCGGCGGGCCCTTCCCCACGAATCGGTTCACACCGTCGTTGGGAAAGGCGCCTTCTTCAGCGAACGCCTCGCTGCCAGATCGGCGGCGAGGCGTTTCAGGTCCGAAGAGGTCGATTCGCACCTGGCAGGAAGGCTGATCATCCTTTTCGGACCATCGGTTTATCGACTTTGGCTTCCGAAGACCTATTGAGCAAAGCCTTGCGGAGCAGCACAATGACCCCAATGGTTCCGCACGTCGGGACTCCCACTTAAGGACTGATATATGCAACCTTAAGTTGATGGGTTTTCAACCTTTTAGTATGTGGTTGCGCCAGGTCGGCGCGGCTAGAATGAACGCAACAGAAGACCACTCTTACTCAGAAGGGGGCAAAGATGGCACTAGAAGAGCGCGACTTCGACGTCATCGTGGTCGGGTGCGGATGCGCCGGCGCGATTGCGGCCTATGTCGCGGCCAAGAAGGGCAAGAGCGTTTTGGTCGTCGAGCGCGGCGAGTATGCCGGCGCCAAGAACATGACCGGCGGGCGCATCTACGCGCACAGCCTGCGTGCGGTGTTCGACGAGTACGCCGACGGCGAGGTCGACTGGGACGAGATCCCGTTCGAGCGCAAGATCACGCATGAGCGCATCGCGATGATGGACCCCGCGTCCAACATGACCATCGATTACACCAGCGAGAACCTGGGCGAGGCCGGCCAGGAATCCTACTCGGTGCTGCGCGGCGAGTTCGACCAGTGGCTCATGGGCCTGGTCGAGGAGGGCGGCTGCGAGATCATCCCCGGCATCGCCGTTGAGGCGCTGCTGAAGGACGAGGGCGGCTGCGTCACCGGCATCCGCGCAGGCGAGGACGAGATCACCGCGCACGTGGTCATCGTGGCCGAAGGGCAGAACAGCCTGCTGGCCGAGCGCTTCCTGGGCGCCCCGCGCCCCAAGGCCAACCAGATGGCCGTCGGCATCAAGGAGGTCTTCGAGCTGGACGAGAAGACGATCGAGGACCGCTTCCTCACCCCCGAGGGCGAGGGCGCCGCGATGCTGTTCGTGGGCGACTGCACCCACGGCGTGGTCGGCGGCGGCTTCATGTACGCCAACAAGACCAGCGTGAGCCTGGGCCTGGTCTCGACGATTTCCGAGATGGAGAAGGCGGACACCACCATCTACCAGGCCATGGAGGATTTCAAGAACCACCCGGCCGTGGCGCCCATCATCCGCGGCGCCGAGATGGTCGAGCATTCCGGCCACATGGTGAGCGAGGGCGGCGCCGAGATGGTGTCCGAGCTTGTGCACGACGGCGCACTGGTCGCCGGCGATGCCGCCATGCTGTGCATGAACCTGGGCTACATGGTCCGCGGCATGGACCTGGCCGTGGCCTCCGGGCGGTTCGCCGCCGAGGCCGCGTGCGAGGCCATCGACGCCGAGAACGTGAGTCGCGCAGGCCTTGCCGGCTACAAGACCCGCATGGACGGCTCCTTCGTCATGAAGGACCTGCGCACCTTCGCCAAATGGCCCCACACCATGGAGACGTGGGAGCGCATGTTCACCGACTACCCCAAGATGGTCGGCGAGATCTTCGATTCGATGTTCGTCGTCGACGGCACGCCGCAGCAGCCGCTGCGCAAGCGCATCATGCCCATCGTCAAGCAGCGCGGGCTGTTCAAGCTCGCCAAGGAAGTGAAGGGAGCTCTGAGCGCGCTATGATGAAGCTGTCCGAGATCACGGTAAACGTCGACGAGCTCATCGGCGTTAACAAGTACAACGTGGACGAGGAGAACGCCCATATCGAGCTGTGCGCCGAGGACCTGGACACGCTGCCCGACGACGAGTTCGGCAAGCTGGTCCGCGTGTGCCCCGCCGCCCTGTACAAGGTGGACGAGGACGGCCATAAGACATTCGACTACGCCGGCTGCCTGGAGTGCGGCACCTGCCGCATCGCCTGCGAGGGGACCATCGTCTCCAAGTGGGAGCAGCCCGGCCCCACCATGGGAGTGCAGTACCGGTTCGGCTAAGAAGAAACGAGCCCATCCGGTTGGCTGGTCCTCATTTCAGGAACCCGCTAAACCCAAACCGGCAAATAACCGGTTCCGCACAACCAAATGCACGCAGCGACCCGCCATGTGGCGGGTCGCTTTGGTCTGTGCTGGGGTTGGCGTGCATCGCGCGGGCGTTTTGGGCGATTTTTGCACGAGAATTGAAGTTGTGCATTCTATTTCGGGAGCATGCTCCGAATTCGGGCGTTTCGGTAAATTCCCACCTGGGCAAACGCACCGACGGCAAGCCTTGATTCAAGCAAGGCAATGCACAACTTCGAATCCGGTGCAGATTTCGCAGGATTCGCCAACGCAAACTCGATACACCACTCATATGCCCGATGCGCCAATGCGCTCGTTAGTGTCGGTTTGGCGGTTTCCTGATTTCAGGAACCCGACAAACCTATTCCATGGCGCATCCGGCACCGAAGAGCAGTTCACGCTCGTCGGCGGGCAGGGCCGCACGAGCCTGGTCGCGCAGGTTGTTTACGCCGATGAAGAACTGGCGCATCATAACCACCATGAGGTAGCGGCCCTTTGGCGTCAGGGTGATCTGCTCGTCGTCATCGAGGGCAAAGGCGCCGTTGAGCTTCATGAACAGGTACTCCACAGGCAGGCCGGCGGCCACGGTGCAGCCGAAGTCCCGTTCCCACTGACGCTTGTCCAGGCGCAGGCCGAACAGCTGCATCATGAAGCGGTAGCGCATGCGGTTCGTCTTGCTGAACTTGGCCTTGCCCATGATGGACATGCTGCCGTTTTCGATAAGCTCGTTGTACTCGCGGATGCTGAAGGTGTTCACATACTGCGTATGCCCCAGATAAGTCATACCGCCGGATCCGATGGCCGGGTACTCCTCGTAATCGACGATATACTCGTCGATCATCTGGCCCTCTTCGCGGGCAGCCACACGACCATCGTGGTCGAGCACGTCACCCGCCGCATTCACGCCCACCTTCGAGGCGACGTTCGCTTTCTTGGCACCTTGCGGTCCCTTCAGCAGCGCGTTGAACGTCCACGCCGACCCCAGCTTGAAAGCGGGGTTATCGCCACCGATAAGGGTGTCGCAGATGATTTCGTAAAAGCGCTGCTCGCGCTCGTAGTCCACCTTGCCCACCGTACGGGCCAGAGATTTCTCCACCGAAGGCGACGCCATGAGCGGGTAGAACGTGGTCTGCGAGGTGCCGGACTCCAGAATCATCTCCAAATCGCGGCGCAGCGACTTCTCGGTCTGGGCCGGGAAGTTGTAGATCATGTCCACGTTGAGCGACTTGAAGTACGGCACCGCAACCTTGATGCGCTCCAGCGCCTCTTCGCCGCTGCCGTACTTCTCAAAGCGATCCATTTGCTTGAGCAGGTCGTTGTCGAAGCTTTGCACGCCGACGCTCATGCGGTCCACGCGGCCCCGCAGCTGTTCGAGGTAGAGCGGGGTCAGGTGGTTCGGGTTGGTCTCGCAGGAAACCTCCTGGATGGAGAATTCGCTGCGAGCCAGGTCGATGGTGTCGCAGAGCTCGTCCATCATGATGGTGGGCGTGCCGCCGCCGATGTAGAGCGAGTCGAAATCGTATCCCAGCTCCTTCACCATCATGAGCTCGCGACGCAGGTTTTTGAAGTACCTGACCGTACGCTCCTCAGAGTGCGGGAAGCGGTTGAACGAGCAGTACGGGCAGAGCCTCTCGCAGAACGGAACATGCATGTAGAGCATGTAGGGCTGCCCAGGTTCTGGCTCGGGAATCCGTGCCTCGTGGCACGGTTCGATTTTCATATACGAGTCGGCGCAAAAACGCACCACGCGGGATAGAAGTCTTTCGCTCAGCATTCCTTTACGACCTAAAGTGCACGTTTTCCAATGTCGAGGCGGAGCTGCTTGCCTTCGAAGTCGATCTTGTCGCATGCCTCGTAGGCACGTGCAATGGCTTCGGCGAAGGTGTCGCCCATGGCCGTCACGGTGAGCACGCGGCCGCCCGAAGTGACCAGCTGCCCGGCGTCGTTCACAGCCGTGCCCGCATGGAAGACGATGACGTCGTCCATGGCCGCAGCGTCTTCGATACCCGTGATGACCTTGCCTTTTTCGTATGAACCGGGGTATCCGCCGCTGGCGAGCACCACGGTGACGGCGCAGCGGGGGTCCCACTCGGCGCCGATTTCGTCAATCTTGCCGTCGGCCACGGCCTTGAAAGCAGTCAGCGCGTCGCTGGCCAGACGCGGCATGATGACCTGGGTTTCCGGGTCGCCGAAGCGCGCGTTGAACTCCAGCAGCTTCGGGCCTTCGGGGGTCAGCATGAAGCCGCCGTACAGAACGCCGCGATAACCTGCCGCGAAATCCTCCATGGTGGCAGCCGCAGCGTCAGCCATGACCTTCTGCATGGCCGCTTCGGTCTCGGCGTCCACGCAGGGCACCGGCGAATAGGCGCCCATGCCGCCCGTGTTGGGACCCTTGTCGCCGTCGTAGGCGCGCTTGTGGTCCTGGGAGCAGGGCATGCAGGATGCCTTGCCGTCGGCCAGAAACGCCAGCATGCTGCACTCGGGGCCGACGAGCATCTCCTCGATGACCACAACAGCGCCGGCATCGCCGAAGGCACCGTCGAAGCAGCTGCGGACGCCCTCTTCGGCGGTTTCCATGTCATCGGCAACGATGACGCCCTTGCCGGCGGCCAAACCGTCGGCCTTCACGACGATGGGAGCGCCCACCTCGTGCAGATAGTCCATGGCCTCCTCCAGCGTGACGCACTTCTTGTACGCCGCGGTGGGCAGATTATGGGCCAGCATGAATTCCTTGGAGAAGCTCTTCGAGCCTTCGAGCTGCGCCGCGTCCTGGTTGGGACCGAACACGGAGACACCTTCGGCACGCACGGCATCGGCGATGCCGGCCACCAGCGGAGCCTCAGGGCCGATGACGACGAGCTCGATGCCGTGCTCCTTCACGAAGGCGACAACTTCGTCAGCATTCAGCGGATCAACCGTCACATTCTGCGCAATGGCGGCCGTACCGCCGTTACCGGGGGCGACAAACAGGTCGCCAATGTTCTCGGAGCGCGAAAGTGCCCAGGTCAGAGCATGTTCGCGGCCGCCGCTGCCCAAAACGAGTACGTTCACTAGAATCCTCTCCTTCGCCTGAATTCGGATTTACAGCAAAAAACGGGACAAAGGGGACAGTCCCCTTTGTCCCACATGTTGTTACAGGTCCCAGCCGCGCAGCAGGGTTTGGTCGTGGTCCGGGCCCACCGACACGATGGAGGCGCGCACGCCGCTCAGACGCTCGATTTCCAGAACGTAATCCTGGCAGGTCTGGGGCAGGTCCTCGAAGGACTTGGCGCCGGTGATGTCCTGACCCTTCCAGCCAGGCATGGTCTTATACAGCGGCTTCGCGTGGAACAGCACGCTCTGCTGCATGGGGAAGTAATCGTAGGTCTCGCCGTTGCACTCGTAGGCGACGCAGATTTTGATCTCGTCGAAAGCGCTCAGCACGTCGAGCTTGGTCAGCGCGATATCGGTCAGGCCGTTGACCTCGGCGGCATAGCGCGCGATGACCGCGTCGAACCAACCGCAGCGGCGCTTACGGCCGGTGGTCACGCCATACTCGTGGCCTTCGGTGCACAGGATGTCGCCATCGATGGCGTCCTGGCCCTCGCCGCCGTTTTCGGCATACAGCAGCTCCGTGGGGAACGGACCTGCACCGACGCGGGTGACGTAGGCCTTCTGGATGCCCAGCACGCGGTCGATGGCCGTCGGGCCCACGCCCGAGCCGGTCGCCGCACCGCCGGCGCAGCAGGCCGAGCTGGTAACGAAGGGATACGTGCCGTGGTCGATGTCGAGCAGCGTGCCCTGCGCGCCCTCGAACAGGATGTTCTTGCCCATGCGCACGGCCTGATTGAGCATCAGCGCGGTTTCGGCCATGTGCGGACGGATGACGTCGGCGTAAGGCAGGTACGCGTCGCAGATCTCTTCCAGCGTGAAGCCCTCTTTGCCGTACACCTTCTCCAGGATGGCGTTCTTCACCTCAAGGGCGGCGGCAACCTTCATGCGAAACACCTTCTCATCCAGCAGATCCTGGATGCGGATGCCGCTGCGGGCGGCTTTGTCCTGGTAGCAGGGCCCGATGCCGCGGTTGGTGGTACCAATCTCGTTCTTGCCCAGCTTGAACTCGGATGCCTGGTCAAGGGCGATGTGGTACGGCATGATAACGTGGGCGTCGCAGGAAATCTTCAGGCGCTCGCAGCTGAGGCCCTCGCTTTCCAGCATCTGCATTTCCTCAACGAGGACCTGCGGGTTCACAACAACGCCGTTGCCGATGACGGGGATGGCGGATTTGTACATGACACCGGAAGGAATGAGGTGCAGCGCCAGCTTCTTGCCGCCGTTGATAACGGTGTGGCCTGCGTTGTTGCCGCCCTGATAGCGGACGACGTAATCGAACTGCGGTGCAATCAGGTCTGTGACCTTGCCTTTTCCTTCGTCGCCCCACTGGGCGCCGACCAAAACTACGTTGGGCATGTTTCCCTCTTTCGTATGTAGACAGCCGATTGATTATAACTCTATCAAGGTGGAGCGTGCCGCTTGGCTGCGCACTGCGCTCACTATCTCCTTATGACAGGTGAACAATATGACCTGGCGCGTACGGGAAAGTTCCTCCAGCGCCTTGATGGCGCCGGTCCGACGTGCGTCGTCGAAGTGCACCAGGATATCGTCGGCCAGCACGGGCACCGATGCGCCCACGTTGCCGGCGCATTCCAGAAGCGCGATGCGCAGCGCCAGATACAGCTGCTGACGCGTGCCCAACGACAGTAGGTGCGGCTCGCGGCGCACGCCTGCAGCATCCGACACGGTAAGGGTTCCGCCCTGCCCCATATGCACGCCCGTCCACGCCCCGTCGGTCATGAGCGCCATGAGCTCCGAGGCCCGGGCGTACACCTCGGGCTGGCTTTCGCGCTCCCAAATCCGAACCGCCTGAACCAGCATGCGCCGCGCGATCAGGTCGCGCGCAAGGTCGCCCGCCAGGTCTTCGTATAGGCAGTTCAACTGGGCTCGTTGGATTTTCAGCTCCTCAAGAGCGGTGTCCCCCGCCCCTGCCGCCAGGCGCTCTTTGAGCTCGCCGTAGCGAAGGGCCGATTCGTCTAGAGCTGCAGCAATGCCGTCGCGCTGCGCAGCGGCCGCAACCAGGGCCGCATCCACCTCTGCCAGGGTGGCATCGTCGGAAAGGCCGACGTCAGCCAGCACCTCTGCACGGCGGGCACGTTCTGCCGTCAAGGCCTCCGCCACCTGCTCGAGCGACTCCTGATGAAGCGCCACGCGCCGATCGTAGCTTTCGCGCTGCCGTTCGGCCTGATAGGAGCCTTCCACCATAAACTGCGCCTGCTGAAGCGACCCGTAGGCGCCTTCCAATCCCATAGCGTTGAGCTCTTCCGCCACGTCGGCGTCGAAGCGGTCCAGAGCCTCCGTCGCCGCCATGAGTTTCGATCGTTCCTGGTCAAGCCGCTGGTAGGCCTCGTCCATGCGCCCTTGGCCGCCGTCCGCGGGCCTGCCGCCGAACACCGCCTGAGCAGAAAGCGCGGCCGCGACGGCGCACCCCAGAGCCGCAGCAGCCGTTATGGCCGCCATGACCAGCGGCAGCGTTTCGCCATGGCGGCTCCACAACAAGGCGAATGCGACGGCTGCAGCCGCGCACACAACTGCGACGGCCGCCTGCACGACGGTCTTCCGCGTGGCACGGCGGCGCTCCAGCGCGGCGCCTTGATAGGTTTTTGCGCCCTTGGCCTCGACATATGCGGAACTCACGTCCTCGAAACGCTCCTGGGCGTGCTGCACTTTCGCCTGGGCGGCGGCACGCTGCTCCATCAACTCAAATACGCGCGCTCGTGTTTTACCCACTTCCTGAACAGGGGGTACGTCTGCGTAGGACCTGCCCTCTCCTGCCAGCAGAATCTTCTCCGATGCCAGGCGGTCCAGCGATTCCTGGGCCTGGGCGATGCGCCCGTCTATATGGACGAGCGAAGCCTCCGCAGCCGTCAGGCGCTCGACCTCGGCGTTCGCGGCCGCCAGCTGCTCGTTCAAAAGCACCCGGTCCGCCTCGAGCTCGGCAAGTTCGCAATCCTGCGCCTTAAGCGCATCGGCGACTTTGCGGGCCTCGGCCATGGCAAGCCGGTTCTCCTCCAAACGGTCCTTCACGCGCGCCAGCGAGCGGTCCGCCGATGCCGCACGGCTCGTGTAGCCGGCGATGCGCGCGTCCAGCTCGTCCAAGGCCTCCGCAGGGCTCACCTGCGTGCCCGACCCTGCCGTGAGCAGGTGAGACGTCACTTCCGCGGTCCGATTCAAACCCTGAAGCGACTCGGAGTTTATGGCGAACACGGTAGCGAAGGTGTCCTTGTCGATATCAGCCACGATGTCTTCGGCATCCTGGCCGGCAAACGACAGCCCGTCTGCATTGCGCACGCGGGTCAGCTCCAAAGGCTCGTCAACCGCACTGTTATGGAAGATGAGCGTTCCGGATCGTTCCAGCTCAGCGGGCTTATAGGTGTTCTTCATACCGCGACCGCGGGCATCTTCCCACCCGAACAGCACGCCCTTCACGAAGGCGCTCACCGTGGACTTGCCGGCCTCGTTGGCACCGTACACGATGTTCAAACCTTCCGAGAAGGGACCTAGCGTGGTGCGGTAGAACCTGCCGAATGCGTTGATGCGCAGGTATTCGAGCCAGGTACGGTTGGCGACGTGCCTCATTGCGCACCACCTTCGCCTTCCAGCAGGTCAAGCGCGATGTTTTCCGCATCGGGGATAAGCTCCTCGTAGGCATGGGCCACCAAACGCGGCATGCTCAGGCCTCGGGTGGCGAACTCATCGGTCAGATAGTCCAGAATATCCTTGCTGTCTGCCGTCATGCCCTCGGACACATTCAGAAGCGACGCCGGAAACAGCCCCTCGTCGCGAAGTGCGTCCTTGTCCAGCGGCGCCTTCGTGCCATCCAGCAACGCGTCGCAGAAAAACGTCGGATAGCTCGCGTTCAAATCGTTGCGAAGGTCCTCCAAGGCACCGGGCTTGCGCAGGTAGCCATGGAGCGGCGTGGTGCCCGTCAACGTGATGCGTGCCACCATCTCCTCGCATTTGGCGTCCGCGTTGGCGTCGAACATGGCGCGCACACAGGCGGACACGATGCTGGCCGCACCCGCGCATTCGGAGATGTCCACCTCGAGAATCTCCCATTGCACCGACGCCGTGGAGATGAATTCCACCTGGTTGGGCATGCCTTCCTCCAGAGTGACCAACAGGCACCCCCGGTCGCCGGTCTCGTGGATGTCGCGCCCTTGGATGTCGCCGCAAAACGCCAGCTTCGGATGGTCCTCCGGCTTCGAGTAGCGCATGTGTATGTGTCCCAGCGCCCAGTAGTCGATGCCGCTGCCAAGCAGCGCTTCTTCGCTGGTGGGGGCCTTGTAGGGGTCCATCCACAGACCCGTGTGCAGCATGCCCACCACAAAGGGCGCCTCGACGCCGGTTGCTTCGAATGCCTCCTGGCGGCCGATGCCTTCGGCGATGCTTTCCCCCACGCTCAGGTTCGTGAAGCCGCGGGCCGCGATGATGGCCGCAGGCTTTCCGTCGCGACGGAAAACGGCGAATCCAGGTTCGGACGAAGGCATGAGCTGGGCGTTGTCGGGCAACGACGGCAGAATCTGTTGCCAGTTGGCATAGGGGTCGTGGTTGCCCGCCACGATGTAGACGGGAATGCCGGCGCTTTGCAGGCGTTGCAACCCGTGTATGAAATGCAGCTGGTGCGCATAGCTGGGCTTGTCGGTGTCGAACTCGTCGCCGGCAAGCAGCAGGAAATCGACCTTTCGCCTGATGCAGGTCTCGATCAGGCGGTCGTAGGCTTCGGGGATCGCATCCACCAGACGGTCGGCCCACCGGTCCGACAGGGCCCGCAGACCGCGGAAAGGCGCCCCCAAATGCAGGTCGCCGGAATGGATGAATGTGATCTTCTCGGCCATGCGCCTCCGTTACATGATCAGCGACTGGTCGACATAGTCGCCGAATTTGGTGTACTCGCCGTTGAAGGTGAGCGTGATGTCGCGTGTGGAACCGTTACGGTGCTTCGCCACGATCAGGCGGGCGGTGCCCCAGTCGGGACGGCCGTCCTTTTCGGCCTCCAGCTCATCCATGGATCGGTCGATAAACATGACGATGTCGGCGTCCTGCTCGATGGAGCCGGATTCGCGCAGGTCAGACAGCATGGGGCGCTTGTCGCCGCGCATTTCGACGGAACGGGACAACTGCGACAGCGCCAAAATGGGTACGTCGAGCTCTTTGGCCAGCACCTTCAGACCTCGGGAAATCTCCGCGACTTCCACGGCTCGGTTGCCGTCGCGGCGGGTGCTAGGCGGCTGCATGAGCTGCAGGTAGTCGACCACGATCAGGCCCTTTTTGGAATCCTTCAGCTGGCGGCGCGCCTTCGCACGCATCTCCAGCAACGACAGACCGGGCGTGTCGTCGATGTACAGGTTGAGTTTCGAAAGGGTGTCGGACGCATTCAGGATAGGGGTCCAGTCGTTCTCGGTCAGGCTGCCCGTACGCAAACGGCTCAAATTCACGCGGGCCTCGGAGCACAGCACGCGCTGGACCAGCTGCGCGCCGCTCATTTCCAGACTGAAGAACACCACGTCGGCGCCAAGTTTTGCCGCGTTGACAGCCAAGTTCAAAGCGAACGAGGTCTTGCCCACGGCGGGTCGGGCCGCCAGAATGAGCAGGTCGCCGCCGCGCCATCCCCAGAACAGCTTGTCCACATCCTTAAAGCCGGTGGCCACGCCGGCGATTTCGTCGTGGTTCTTGGACATGGCGTCGATCTGGTCGAACACCTGGGTCAGCAGCTCGTCGACGCGCTGGAACGTCGAAGACACCCGTTTCTGGGTGACCGAGAACAGCATCTTCTCAGCCTCTTCAATCACTTCGCTCGTGTCGTCGGGCGCGTCGTAGGCCAGCGCGTTGATATTGGTGGATGCGTACACCAAATCGCGAAGGACGCTTTGGCGCTTGACCACTTCGGTGTGGTTGCGCCAGTTGGTGAGCGCCAGCGTGTTGTTGGCCAAATCGACGATGTATCCTCGGCCGCCGGCGGCTTCCAGCTGCCCCATGGCGCTCAGGCGCTCGGCCAGCGAAATCTGGTCGATGGGAATATGCCGTTCGGCCAGGTTGAGAATGGCCTCGAAGATGATCCGATGGGCCGGACGGTAGAAGTTCTCCGGCGTCAGCACGCTGCCTATTTCGTCGATGGCGTCTTCGTTCAAGATGCATGCGGCCAGTACCGATTGCTCAGCTTCGACATTATGGGGCAGAGGACGGTTGTTCAGGCCCTGCTGCGGTGCGTTTTGTTGTGAAGCGTTCGGATAATCAGGCATGATGCTCCTTGTAGACGTGCATAACCCATTGGTTCGGTCGTTGTTCAGCGCTAGTTTACCGCATAGCAGCTGTTGAAGCAGGGCGGCAAACGGTACAGACGAGGCCCCTCAGCGGCCAAAAAAGACCTCAATCCCTGGTTTTCCACAATATGGCCTTCCTTTTGCCTGGGTTCAAGCAGCCATATAGTAGTTTTCCACTTTATCCACAATTTCGCTCTGTGCATGCATTGTGGATAACCATTTGTGACGGGATTCCACAACCCGCGGCACCCTTTCCGCAACGGGCTTTTTGCCTTGGTTCCCACCCGCCGCGCCCCGATGCCGAACCAGGTCCGCATCTCTCTCCCGACCTGCCTTGTTCTGCTGCGAAATTCCAGGCACGACCACGGTCCGACACGCAATAAAAACCCCGCCACGGAATGTGACGGGGTTGGACATGCATTGCAACATGTAGCCAGAAGCTATTCGGCAGCTTCCTCGGCGGTCTCTTCGACAGCTTCCTCAGCGGCTTCCTCGGCGACATCGGCCTCAGCCTCGGCGGCCTGGGCGGCGGCACGCTCAGCGGCGTCGCCGACCAGCAGCTCCAGGTTGACCTTGACGTCACGATAGATGGACAGTTCCACCTCGTGCTTGCCAGCGGTCTTCAGGGGCTGACGCAGAACCAGACGCTTGCGGTCGATCTCGACGTCGGCCTCGGCCTTGACAGCGTCGGCGATCATGCCGGCGGTAACGGAACCGAACAGGACGCCTTCTTCGCCCACGCGAGCGGGAACGAAGATCTCCTTGCCCTCGAGGGCAGCCTTGAGCTCGTTAGCGTTGGCCAGACGAACTTCTTCGCGCTTGGCGATGTTCTTGCGGCGCTGCTCGAGCTGCTTGATGTTGCCCTTGGTGGCCAGGATGGCCATGCGCTGGGGGCCCAGGTAGTTGTTGAAGTAGCCGGGGGCAACCTCGACGATATCGCCTTCGCCGCCCTTGCCGGGGAGTTCAGTAAGCAAGATAACCTTCATGAGGCACCTCCTTAGCGGTTACGACGGTCGCCGCGGCCGCTCACTGCAGGAACCGTGTAGGGCATGAGGCCCATCTCACGAGCGTTCTTGATGGCGTTGGCGACGTCACGCTGGTGCTGGACGCAAGCGCCAGTCACGCGGCGGGGCTTGATTTTGCCACGATCGGTCATGTATTTGCGCAGCAGAGCCGTGTCTTTGTAGTCGACGTACTCGGTGTCGTCCTTGCAGAACTGACAGTACTTACGGCGAGGCTGCTTGGAGTATTCAGCCATAATTTCCTCTTTCAGAATCCAAATAAAGCGTTGCTGGTAAAGATTGCCCTAGAAGGGGATGTCTTCGTCGTAGACGGAGGTATCCACCATCGGGGCCTGCGGTGCGGAAGAGCCATACGACTGGCCGTAGGAAGGTGCGGACTGCACGCGCGGAGCCTGCGGAGCGGAGCCGTCGCGGGAGCTCATGAACTCGATCTCATCAACGATGACTTCGATCTTGTTGCGCTTCTGGCCATCACGCTCCCACTGGGACCAGCGGAGCTTGCCTTCGATGGCGACCTTGGAGCCCTTGGTCAAAAAGTTCGAGACGCTTTGGGCACGGGCACCGAACATCGTGCAATCGATAAAGTTGGCGTAGTCCTCCCATGCGCCAGTCTGCTGGTTCTTGCGGCGATCGTTCACCGCAACGCCGAAGCTGAGAATGGGGAACCCGCTCGCTGTAATGCGCAGTTCGGGGTCACGAGTCAAATTGCCTGTGATGAGAACTTTGTTGATGCTCATTGATCTTCCTCTTCCTTAAGTCTTGTGGGCGAAATCCGCCCGCTCCGAAAAAATCGGATTACTCGCGGTCGTCACGACGGACGATCTTGTGGCGCACGATAGCGTCGGTAATGCGCAGGACGCGATCGAGCTCAGCGACGCTAGCAGGATCCATGTGGAAATCGATGAGCGTGTAGTCACCCTCGGTCAGACCGGCAATCTCGTAAGCGAGCTTGCGGCGACCCCAGTTCTCGACGTTGTCAACCTGGCCGTTGTTGGCGGCGATGGTGGTTTCGACGCGCTTCATAGCAGCGAGACGAGTTTCGTCGTCGAGCGTGGGAGCGACAAAGAACAGCATTTCATAAGCCTTCATAGTTTCACCTCCTCTGGACTGTACGGTCCCGGGGCGCATGAAGGCTTCTGCCCGGGACAGGAAACCTGGTTATAGTACCAGCCAATCCTCATCTGCGCAAACCCCGATTGTCCACATGTGCAAACCTTTCACATCTGCTCCATGAGTCTACGATTCGAACCTTGCCGAATCGTATGTAAACTTTGCATCGAAGCACGATGCGAGCCTGAAATGGATTCGAACGTTTTCCGAAAAAACCTTGCCGAAATCTAAGTTTTGCCTTAGCCCCTGCCGCCTGACCTCGTATGCGTCTTTCGTATGACAATCGGCAAGTCAGGATTTTTCAATCTGATCGCTCCCGTATACTTTCCGCAGTAATTACCCCGCACGTTGCGGAACAGATTGGAGACACCATGGCAGACTTCGAAGTCGACGCGCAATATAGCAAGGATCCCGAGATCGACGAGACGCTCAACGCCCTTATCGAAATGGCCTTCGGCCTGGCCCAGGAAGACCTGGAAAAGGGCGAGGTCCTGAGCCCGTTCACCCTGACCCTGTTCGGCGAGAACGTTTCCCAGGACTTCTTCACCGGCGAAACCCCCGACGAGTTCCGCGTGGCTGCAGAACTGCACGTGGTGCGCCAGGCCAACATCGCCGACGGGTATGCGTTCTGCTACGACGGCTATCTGGAAACCAACCAGGGCGTCATGGACGCCATCATCGTCGAAGCCGCCATGAAGGATGACCTGGCCGGCGTCGTGTACGGCCTGCTGTACGAAGAGCATGACGACAAGCTGGTCTTCGAGGAGAAGCCGCGTTTCATCGATGTCATTTCCAGCTTCCTGGCCGAGATCGAGCCCGAAGAAGACGAAGCGGAAGACGACGAGACCGACGAGGACTAAGCGTCGGATTCCTTACCTATATATAAGAAGGACGGCGAAACGAACCTCGCCGTCCTTTTTTGTTTTGCAGGCAGCCTGACGCCTAGCGCTTCTCCAACTTGAACAGCTTCGCCGTAAGATATGCGACCGCAACGGACACCACGATGCCGATCACGATGACCAGCGGCAACGACCATGCGGGGCTTGCCGCCATAAGTCCGTCGGCATATCCGGCCGGCATTTCCTCGATGGCGCATTCGTAGGTGTATGCCCGGTTGAACCAGATTTGGCCGTAGTATCCGAACGTCGAGAACGTCATGACGGCCGTGGCGATCACGTCTCCCAGCCAGTCGTATTTCCTGACGGCGCGGACCGCTTCCGCCAGCAAGCCGATCACCACAAGAGGCACCACGTGCCACATGACGGCATCGCCGATGGCCACCAGCAGCAGGATCATGGCCAAAGCAAGGCAGGCTGCGACGCCCGGCGCCTGCACGTTGCGAAACGCCCAGATCGCAATACCCGAAAGCAGGATGCCTGCCGTGATCTGGTATCCCACGAAGAAAATCGGGTGGACGGCGCCCGTGAAGCACACGACCGCGCTCAAAGCGGCATACAGCACCGCGCACAGGAGCACCCGCAACGCGCTTTTGGAATTCCACGTGTTCATGTTCTTTCTCTCCTTTGAGTTAATGGTTTCGGCTAGCGTTAACTAACCCCTAATACGAAGAAAGTCCCGATTGCTCGGGATCTTTCTTTGGTGCCGCTTTTATGTCTCCAGTTCGAAAAGCCGTCTCCACCCGGGATACAGCAGGTCACTCACGAACCGCGCATGACGCATCGCCTCGTCTTTCGTCATGTCGTGACGAACCGCTTCAAACAGCAGGTGGACATAGGCCGTCGACAACATGTGCCACTGCATGTCCGATACTCCCTTGGTCCGCTTACCCGCGCGACGCAGGGCCTCGACGTATGCCCTGTTCCCTTCGGCTTCCATTTGGATCAAGTCCTCCTCGAAGGATTCGAACGGAGAACCCTTCGAGCAGCAAATCAGGAGCTTCATGCCCTCGTAGTGCTCGTATATGAAATCCACCCAGGCGCTTGCCCAGTCGAAGTCGAACGGGTTGTACTCCGCATCGATTTCCATATCCGCCTTGCCGCTGTCGGCAAGCTTGCGGAAGGCGTCCAACGTGTCCTGCACAAGATGCGCGAACATGTCCTCTTTGTTTGCAAAGTGGCGGTACAGACCCGCCGTCGTGATGCCCACACGCGCAGAAACCCTGTTCAGGGAGGCTTTTTCGTAACCATGGGCAAGAAATTCCTCCCGCATGCACCGCACGATCCGCACATGCGTTTCCGTCTTGTCCTTAGGCACGTCTTCACCACCCTTCATAGTTTGCTTAGGCTTACTTCTTTTGTTAACACCATTAACTTATGAAGTCAAGGCTGCATCGCATTGGCGTCCGTCTCATGACGGCGGAACTGGGGCATCTGTCTTCACGAAGCCAAACCCACGATGTGTCGGAATCTGCTTCCAGAAGGTGGGGCTGGGGCATCCGCCCACCAAGCGAAAATGAAATCGACTACAGTTGCAAGCCGAAATGGCCATTCCGACTACACATGCCGCCCCCGAAAACCAAACCGAATACAGATAGAGAGGCCAAAACCGAGTCCAAAGGTGGCATAAACAGCGTAAATCGCCCGAAATCCACCTTGGCGGGCTGTATTTGAGGTTAATCCGACCCCGATAGACCTTGGTAACTGTACGCGGGTTGGTTTTCGAGGTTGGCATCTGTATTCGAGATGGCTTTTCGAGCGCCTAAGTGTAGTCGGAATGAGTTGGCCGGGTTGGCAATCGGCGCTCGATCTGGGTTGCAGGGGCCGATCCGTCGCTTCGACCGGGCTCAATCCAAGCGGAAGAGTGCCGAACGACCAACTTGCCGAATGGCAGCCCCAACAAAAAAGCCGCTCTTGCGAACGGCTTTCAAAATTCTGGCGGAGGAGGAGGGATTCGAACCCTCGTAGCCGGGGATACCGGCTAAACGGTTTTCGAGACCGCCGCATTCAACCACTCTGCCACCCCTCCGTTGGGTGTGCGCGTCATTGTTTCAGGTTGACGACGTGCATTAGGGAATGATACCAGTTTTACGCCGCATTCACAACGAATCCCGAACTCATGGGAAAAAATGCCGATATCGGCAACGCGCCACACTCCGAAGAACCACCATGCGGTAACGCCTTGCCAGGTCTTTTCGCATGTCGCGTGATTTGGATGTAAGCTGTTGTCAGTGCAAAAGCCTGAGAAAGGGGCCGTCGTGGATGCTTCGCAAATCGCCCAAATCGCCCTCGCCTTGGCGCTGGGCGTCTCCCTCAGCGCTTCCTGCGGATTTCGCGTGTTCATCCCGCCGCTGATCCTGAGCGGCGCCTCTATGGCGGGTTTTGTGGACTTGAGCTCGGATTTCGCATGGATGTCCACCTGGCAGGCAACCTTGGGGTTCGCCACGGCAGCGGTTGCCGAGGTCGCAGCTTACTACATTCCGGCCGTCGACAACCTGCTGGACACGATTGCCGGCCCCGCCTCGGCCGTTGCGGGAGCCGTCATGACCGCCGCCCTCATCGGCGGCGACGTGGACCCCGCCCTGAGGTGGGCCTTGGCCGCCATCGCCGGCGGCGGCACCGCGTTTGCGACCACGTCGAGCACTGCGCCAATCAGGGCCGCGTCCACCACCGCAACGGCGGGCTTGGGAAACGGGCTGTTCTCCACCCTCGAAGCGGTTGTCGCAACACTGCTGAGCATCGTGGCCATCGCCTTGCCCGTGCTGGGATTTGTTCTGGCCGTCGTCATCGTGGTAACCGTCGCGCAGTCAATCGGTCGCATCCGGTCCAAGCGTAGCGAAACCACCGCATAAGAAAAGGAGGCCCGCTTGGGCCTCCTTTCATTTTTCGTGAGTCTTGAAGATTTACGCCTCGGGGTCGGCGGCTTCGACGTCCACATCGACCGGCTGGGTTTCCAAGATGCGCTTGGCTATGACCGGCGATCCGTTCTCCAGGGCCGTCACCTGCACGCCGTTGTCGGCAGACTCGATGTAGCACCCTTCGCCCAGGTACATGGCCACATGCACCACCGTGCCTCCGCTGTTGACGAAGAACAGCAGGTCGCCCGCGTGCAGGTCGGCAAAGTCGACATCCTGCCCCACCTGAACCTGGGAGGCCGACTCGCGCGGCAGCGTGGTGCCCAGGGCGTCCTGGTAGCTGCGCCACACCAGACCGGAGCAGTCGAAGGCGTCCGGACCGGCGGCACCCAGCAGATAGGGCGTGCCAAGATGGGTAGTGGCTTCGACGGTCAGGTCGACCAGGTCGCGGCTCTCCTCAACGGCGGTCACGTTGCGGGCGCCGTCGATGGTCACTCGCATGGGACCGTAATGATTTTCGGCAGCCAGGGCAGAAAGCGCCGCGCTCAGCATGTCCGCCTCGGTCGCGTCGCTTGCGATGGCGGCTTCGCCCGATTCGACATCGGCCACGTTCAAATCGGCCACAGAAGCGGGCACGTTGACTTCTCCGCTCAGAACCGCCTGAGCAACCGGGTAGTTCGAAAGCGTTCCGGCAAGCCAGTCAGCCGTGATGGTTGCAGGCAGCGAGCCTTCGTCGATGGCAAGAACGTCGCACAGTTCCTTATCGGAAACCCCGACCCAGTACTCTTCGGACAGCTCGTAATCAAGCGGCTCGTCGAAGCGGGTCAGGTCGTACGTCAGAATAAGGTCTTGCAGGTTCTCGGAATACGAGGTGCTGGTTGCGTAACGACCCTCGAGGTAGTTGCAGACGGCCGCCGGCGAACCCGCCACGGACTTGCGCGCGCCCGCGTAATAGGAGGACGTCAGCAGGTCCACGTAGTCGAGCAGCGAGGCCCGGTAGGAAGGATAGCTCCTGAACTGGGCGTTGATCGTGTAGTACGAACCCGTGCCGTCGTCTTCCGAGGTCAGCATGGTGACGCCTTCGCCATCGTAGGCGCCCTTCACGCCGAACAGGTTGAAGTAGGGCGGCTGCGAAAGCCCCGAGTTGCCGGAACCGGACTCGAGGATGGCCTGGGCGATCATGACCGATGCGTACAGGTCGTTTTCGGCAGCATACTTACGCGAGGCCTCGCCAATCACGGCGATAAACTTCTCGGTGGTCAGGCTCACGCCATAGGCGCGCGGGGTATAGGAGGTGTCGCCGTTGTAGGACCAGTTGGGAACGATGACCTCGGCTTCAGCTTCGGCTGCGGTTTCGGTAGGAGCGGCCTCGACGACAGGCTCCTGTTCCTCAACGACAGGCTCTTCGACGGCCGGCTTGTCTTCGTCAGTTGTTTTGTCATCGGTACTCGGCTGGTCGGGTTCGGGCTCCGTAATGTCCGCGGGGGTTTGCAGAGCCGCAATCTGGGCAGCCAGATCGGCATCGATGGTTGCAAGCACCGCGACGTCGATACGCGCCAGCTCCTCGACGGAGAGCTGTTCGCCGTTCAGGTAGCGGGTGAGCTCGTCCAAACCGGCCATTCCCGCTGCGCGGGCGGCCTCGAGAATAGCCGCGACGTCGCGCTCGACCGCAGGCGTCTCGACAACGTCGTCAGCAGCTTCGCTTTCGCCATCTTCGGCAGCAGGGGTGGTTTCGCCATCGGATTCCACGGGCTCTTCGGCGGTAACTTCGTCTTCCGCGGATGCCTCCTCAGGCGTTTCGACCACGGCAGGCTGATTTTCCGCAGGTACGGCCCCTTCCACGATCACGGGAGTTTCGGCGGTATTGGTTTCTTCGGCAGCCACGGGCTCGGTCGCGGCACCTTCGGCCCCTTCCGACTCCTCGGCAAACGCGCCGAGGGGCGATGTCATGCCGAAAGGTAAGACCAGCGTAAGGGCCAACGTCAACGATATCGACAGCGCACTTCGCGCCACGCGTACGGAAGTATTCTTTGCGGTAGCATTTGCTCCGTTCATAGAGACACCTCGAAACATATCTATTGCATATGCCGCGGGCGTGTGGTGTGTGTGCGTCGTTTACCCATGTGCAGCCATGTCCAAGAGCTATTATCTGCCCGGCTGCAACATGCTCATATCAGAATGGCCCGTTTTTGCCGAACTGCGGATTTAACCCCCCGCTCTTGGAGAAATATAGTTCAATATTATCACCAGAGCAGCATATGTCAAAGCACATTTTTTTCGTGAACAGCCCCTCCAAGCAATACCTTGCGAGCCTGTTCAACGGTGGGAAACACCTGGGCGAAACGCCCTCGGGCAGACGCCGCAGGTTATTGCCCAAGACGTACTGATGGATTCCGTTTGCGGGCGGGGGCGGCCCCACCCATCCGCCTCCTCAGTCTGCACCTTTTCCCGAAAACGGCCTTTCGCGCCAAGAAAAACGAGGTTTTTACCGAGAGGAGCAGGCGGCGGGCTTGATTCGGCAGGAAGAAAGCTCAATTCGCGGCACCTCGGCCACGTGAATACAAAAAAAGCAGGCCCCTTTCGGGACCTGCTTAGATTTCCTGGCGGAGAGATGGGGATTCGAACCCCAGATACCCTTTCGGGGTATACACGATTTCCAATCGTGCTCCTTCGGCCAGCTCGGACATCTCTCCATTTGGTCGTTTTGCTACTTCAGCAGCAGCAAAACGGAAGTATAGCAAAAATTAACGCTTTGTGCGCGAGGTTTTGCTTCTTCCCCATTGCATCACAATTCCTGCGCGTATGCTCGCCGTGCCGGCGGATGCCGAGGTCGCCAAGCCTGCACGATGCGGATGCCCGTTCAGAACGGCTGCGCTTCGGCATGCGGTTGGCTCCAAATTACTATCAGGAGCGGCAAAAACCCTCCGCACGCCTGACCGAGCGCGCAAAAAGGCGCCGCCCATTGGGACGGCGCCTTACAAAAGCTTTGTCGGATGGCTGCTAGTTCGCGGTGGGAGCGTCAGCGGTCTCCTCTTCGGCAGGCTGATCGGCCGGGCTGCCTTCGGCGGTTTCGTCAACCGTGCTCGCGGAAGGATCGCCGGACTCTTCGGCAGCCGCGCCGTTCACGGTTTCCTCGATAGCGGCATCAACGTCATCAGCGGATTCGTCAGCCGCGGCACCATCGGAAGGAGCCTCTTCGGTGGCGGTATCGGCGCTTTCGGCACCGGTATCGCTGGCGGCCATGGCGGCCTCGGCCTCAGAGGTGTCGACGTCGTAGGGCAGACCCTCGGGCATGTCGTTAATCACGATGTCGGCGCCCTCCTGATAAGAGGAGAACCATTCCTGGTATGCCATGTCCTGAGCGCTGGAAGAAACGTAGTCCATGATCAGGTCCTGCAGCTCCTGGGGCAGCTCTTCGATGGAGGTGACCTCTTCGGGGCAGGTGAAGACCTCGGTGCACTTGATGATATGAATGCCGTAGTCGGAGGTGACAAGACCGCTGACCTGGCCTTCTTCAAGATTAGAAAGGGCATCGGTGTATTCGGTCACGAAGCTGTTCAAGGCGTCCCAGCCCACGTTGCCGCCATCAGCTGCAGATGCGGTGTCGATGGAGTATTGCGCAGCAGCATCGGCGAAGTCGATCTCGCCGTTGTTGATCTGGTCGAGCACCTGCTGCGCGGTGGCTTCGTCGTCAGCTGCGAACAAGATGTGGCTGGACTTCTTGGCGCCGTCATAGGCAGGGCCGTACATCTGCGCGTACATGAGCAGATCCTCTTCAGAGGGCTCGGCGTCGCCTGCCACGATGGGAACAAGCGCCTGCTCCATGGCGTAAAGCTCCAGTTCAGAGCGGTACACCTCTTCGCTCTGGATACCAACGGACTGCAGCGCCTCATCCCAGGCGGCTTCGTCCTCGTAGTTGCTCTTCATGGTTTCGACCTGCGAATCGATTTCCGCAGAATCGACCGTCACGCCGTTCTCCTCGGCAGCCTGGCGAACGAGCGTCTGATTAACGTAGTAGTTGATGACTTCGCTACGAAGATCCTCGGCGGTGTAGCCGGCATTGACCATCCATTCGGCCCAAGCTGCGTCTTCGGTCAGGCCGTTCAGCGAGCGGAAGTCCTCGATGTAACCGGTGATGGAATTCTCGCCGATTTCGACGCCGTTGACCGTAGCGGCCACGCCGCCGGTGGTGTCGGACACGTCGAGCTGATCGTACGTCGCCTCTTCCTGGTTGCCGGAGCAGCCCGCAATCATGGCGGCCATGGCGCAGGCGATGGCGAACACGGCCATCGGTTTGATGATACGAGTAGCACTCATAGGATACCCATCCTTTACTTAGGTAACGGCGTGCAAAGACGTACGCCACGTGTGGTATCGCGTATTTTCCCACATGCGTAGAATCGATATCCGTAGTCCACAATACACACATCGCCCTGTCACATTGTTGTCGAAAACCATCATGAAGAAAGCCGCACCCGGGTTCGGATGCGGCTTCTCAATCTGATGTATGCCCAGATGCGGAACCTACTGCTTGTTGGCCTTCTTGCGGTCGATGGCGGAAAGCAGGCGCTTGCGCAGGCGGATGCTCTTAGGGGTGACCTCCACCAGCTCGTCGTCCTGAATGTACTCCAGGGCCTCTTCCAACGTGAAGGTAACCGGCGGCGTCAGCTGGATTGCCTTGTCGGCGCCGGAAGAACGCTGGTTGCCCAGCTGCTTGGCCTTCTCCACGTTTACGACCATGTCGCCCTCTTTGGCGCTTTCGCCCACGATCATGCCCTCGTAGCAGTCCTCGCCCGGACCGACGAACATGCGGCCGCGCTGCTGCAACGTATCAAGCGCGTAGGCCACCGATTTGCCCGTGGACATGGCGATCATGCTGCCGTTCTTGCGGCCGGCGAACTCGCCGCGGTAGGCGCCGTACTCGCTGAAGTGGTGGAACATGTTCGCTTCGCCATGGGTAGCGTTGAGCAGCCTGGTCTTCAGGCCCATGGTGCCGCGAGACGGAATCTTGAACACCAGGTGGGTCTGGTCCTCGCGGGTGAACATGTCGGTCATCTCGCCGCCGGCGTTGCCGAACACCTCGATGACCTTGCCGGCGTATTCGCTGGGCACGTCGACGGTTGCCTCCTCGATGGGCTCGAGCTTGCGGCCCTGCTCATCGGTCTTGATGATGACCTGCGGGCGGCCGACCTGGAATTCGAAGCCTTCGCGACGCATGGTTTCCATAAGAACGGACAGATGCAGAACGCCGCGGCCTGCCACGGAAATGCCGGAGCCTTCCTCCAGCGGCTCGATGCGCATGGAGATGTTGCTTTCGGCCTCACGCATGAGGCGCTCGTTGAGCTGGCGTGAACCGACGATTTCGCCTTCGCGGCCGACCAGCGGGCTGCTGGATGCCTCGAACACGACGGCCATCGTGGGCTCCTCCACGGCGATGGGGTCCAGGCGCACGGGGTTCTCGCGGCTGGTGACCATATCTCCGATGTCGGCATCGTCGACACCGACCACCGCGATGATGTCGCCTGCGCTGACCTCCTGCACCTCGGCCTTGCCCAGGGCCTCGAAGGTGAACACCTGCTTGATGACGGTGTTGTAGCGGGTGCCGTTGTTCTTGATGACCAGCACCTGCTCGTTCTTGTGCATGGTACCGCTGTGCAGACGGCCCACGCCGATGCGGCCCACGAAGCTGGAGTGGTCCACGGTGCAGATCTGCAGCGCCACAGGACCGTCGGGATCAACCTCGGGAGCAGGGATTTCCTTCAGAATGGTGTCCAGCAGGGGCACCATATCCATGTTGTCGTCGTCGTACTCGTAGCGGGCGAAGCCGTTGACGGCGGAAGCGTACACCACGGGGAAGTCGAGCTGCTCGTCGGAGGCGCCCAGTTCGACCATCAGATCGAAGACCTCGTCCAGCACCTCTTCGGGACGCGAACCCGGACGGTCGATCTTGTTGATGACAAGCACGATGCGCAGGCCCTGGTCAAGAGCGTGCGAAAGCACGAAGCGGGTCTGCGGCATGGGGCCTTCGAAGGCGTCCACGATCAGCAACGCGCCGTCGGCCATGTTGAGCACGCGCTCCACCTCGCCGCCGAAGTCGGCGTGGCCCGGGGTGTCGATGACGTTGATCTTCACATTCTTGTACTGAATGGAGATGTTCTTGGACAGGATGGTGATGCCGCGTTCACGTTCCTGGTCGTTGCTGTCGAGCACGCGCTCTTCGACCTGCTGGTTGCTGCGGAACACGTTTGCCGCATACAGAAGGCGGTCCACCAGCGTGGTTTTGCCGTGGTCAACGTGGGCGATAATCGCCACGTTGCGGATGTTTTCCTGCTTCATTTACTCTTCTTCCATTTCGTTCTCGAGCTTGCGACGTTGCGCATCAATCCCCTTGATGTGGTCGTCGATGTTTCCGATGGATTGCTGGGTGGAAATCAGACTGACGATGCCCCAGATCATGACCGTGGCGGCAAGGCCGGCCACCGCGACGAACCGGCGCAGCAACAGCGCTATGATGCCGCCGCCCACCAACATGATGAGGGCGTTGCGACGCTCGTCGAGAAGCGTGTCGCGCTGGGCCACCAGCTGGGTTTTCGCAGCCTCAAGACCGGCAAGCTGAGCCTCGGCGGAACTGTACGCGCGACGCCCCGACGAGCCGGAGGAGCCTTTCTTGCTGCCCTTTCCGCTGGTCAGATAGTCGTAGGCGTCCTGCAGCCGCTTGAACTGCTCGGTGGCACGGTCCTGGAGCTTCTTGTTGTTGGCGAAACGGTCGGGGTGCATGATCTGAACGCACTCTTTGTAGGCGGTTTTGATGTCCTCCTGCGTTGCGTCGGAGTCCAGACCCAAGATGTTCAACGCTTCAATGCGGTTCATTTCTCCCCCTTCCGGTGCCGTTTTGCCTGATAACAAGTCAGGGATTATAGCATCGGCATGCAGATGGGGGCCGCAATACGCACAAAGCCCACGATGCACGCGGGCTTTGCTATGTGTCATCTACCCGAACCTTGATCGTCATCACATCCGATCGACAACGAAGGCCGTCCCCCTCCGGGTTTCCGCCGACACAGCCGCCGGCGTGTTCGGGGCTACACCCAAGGGGTCTTGTTCAGGGACTCGAACTGGGCGTAGGCACAGGGCTTTTCGATCTCAACCCACTTCACGGTGACCGTGGTGTCACTCGTTGGGTTGTACATCGACACGATGTTGCCGTCCTCGTCGACTTCAATATCCAGCTCCGTCGTCTCTCCCGCTTCGATCAGCTGCGCGGCACCCCCATCGAGATCCCACTCGTACGTTAACAAAACGTTGAAGTCTTCTGACGAAACCACACGTCCGTCTTCGAACTCCTGCTCCCGCCGGTATTCTCCGTCATCCAAATCAGAACGTTTGAGCTGGCCGTCCTCGTCGTATTCGTAGGACTGCGTCTCCTTCCAGTCGAAACCCTCCCAGGTCTCGGCGACCAAGCGGCCGTCCTCGTCGAACTCGCAGTCCACCTCCAGCGTCTCCTTAATGGGATCGCTGCCGTCGTGGACGTCTGTCGTGCTCTCCACGCTCACAGGACAGCCGTTCTCGTAGGTGTACGTGCGCTCGACATCGCGCTCGTTGCCGTCGCCCTCCCATTTCATTTCCCTGTGCCAGCTGTCTATCGCTCCATCTTCGGCACGGTCCATGGCAAGCTCCATCCGGTAGCTCTGGTCGCCCGTCTCTACGGTCAGCTCTTCAATCACGAAAACCGGTTCGAGCTTTTCGCCAGGCAGCAGCCTTGGAACCAAGAGCATAGCCGCAACCACGACCAAGGCAACCACACCGACAAGCCCCACAAGGAGATACGGCTTATACGTTTTCGCCCTGGGAGCCGCAGCCATCGGTGCAGCAGCAGGCATCGGAGCCGCGCCGGCAGGCGCGGCACTAATCGGATTTCCACATTTGGGGCAGAAAGGCGCGTTGTCGGCGATTTGGCTGCCACAGTTTCTGCAATACATAAGTCCCCCTCCGCTGGTTTTCGTATCTATATAGAGAATACCAGCGTGCCCCGAACCCTGGTTGTACAACTTCGCCCAATGCGCCAATCACCCGACCCCTTGTTGCCGCATCGGCCCTATTCTGCCGACCCACAAAACGACCGCTGCCCCGTTCCATGGAAAGAAACGGGGCAGCGTATGTATTCAAGCGTTGTCCGCCAGCCGAGTCCATTACATCCACGGAGTCTTGTTCAGGCTTTCAAACTGGGCATAGCCGCACGGCTTGTCCACTTTCACCCATTCGACGGTGATGCTGGCGTCCTCTTCCCCACCAACCATCGACACGATGTTGCCAGCGTCATCCGTCTGGACGTCGAACTCGTACTCCCCTAAATCATCGGTCTGCTTCATGGTGCCCGCTTCGACATCCCAGTCGTATTTCACCTTAGACGAATAATCGCCATCGCCGGCGTTCATCGTGGTCAGCATGCCGCCTCTGTACTTTTTAGACAGCTGATAATTGCTTTCGCCATCCATCTCGGATTCCATTTTAGAGCTCTTGAGCTGGCCTTCGTCGTCATACGTGTACCGATAGCTCTCGACCCAGTCGCTGCCCTCCCACGTCTCGGCGGTCACGAAACCCTCGTCGTTTATCTCGTGCGTGGTCTCCATGGGGTTCGTCTGCGACGTCTCGTCACCAGAGAACTGAGATGTGCTGTCAACCGTCGTTGGGAATCCGTCCTCATAGGTATAATCTCGGTCGATGGTAAGCGTTTCCCCTTCGATCAGCATTGCGTTGCGCGTCCAGTGTGTAATCGTGCCGTCGTCGGCGCGTTCGATCGTCACCTCGTATTCGCCGACGGTGCTCACTTTGCCGTCGCCGTCCAGATCAAGCGAATACTTCACGGGCACGTACACCGGACCGGACGATCCGCCGATCAGGCGAGGTATCAGCAGAAACGCCCCGATCAGGACAACTGCTGCCACGCCTGCGACAATCCCGATCATCAGTCCTTTTTTCGGCTTGGCTGCAGGCGGCGTTACGTTGCTGGCTGCAACATCCGCAGGAACCGGAGCAAACGGAGGCGCTTGCATCTGCGGTGCGTTGTTCACGGGCGCAGCCGAAGGCTCCACAGGAGCCGTTGCGGAACCGCCGGCAGACAGGGACTCGAGCGCAGCCTCCGCGTATTCGGATGCAGGCGCCTGGCCGAGAGCGGGTTCAGGCGCAACGGGTTCGGTCGCGGGCTCAGGTTCAGGCTCGACTGCTACGGTTTCGATCTCGGCCTCGGTTGTGAGTTCGACCGCGGCTTCAGGCTCGACTGTAGATTCGACCGCTGCCGGCTCTGCAGGCGCGGCTGCCTCCGCAGGCGCGGTGCTTGCGGTGGACTCGACCGGACATCCGCACTTGGTGCAGAACTTCGCATTATCGGCAACTGGATTGCCGCATCTCATGCAGAACATAGAATCCCTTTCTAAATAATGGAGATATATATTCAGCATACCAGTATATTCGACGGAACCAACGGCCAACATGTCCCAAAATCACAATGAGATTCTTGGATACGCCCGCGCATCATCAACCGAAATCCTTTCAAGCATGATACTATCGCACGGTCAGACAAAAGTCTGATGTGTCCTACGGAAGGAAAAAGGGAAGTGGATAAGATCTTCAAGCTAACCGAGAACGGCACTTCGGTAAAGACCGAAGTCATCGCCGGCCTCACCACGTTCATGACGATGGCGTACATCATCGCCCTGAACCCCAACATCCTGGCCAACTACGGTTTCACCGATGGCGGCATGAACCTGTGGAACGCCGTGTTCCTGGCAACCTGCATCGCCTCGGGCATCGCCATGATGTGCATGGCGTTCATCGCGAACAAGCCCTTCTGTCTCGCACCTGGTATGGGTCTGAACAGCTTCTTCGCGGTGGTCGTCGGAAACGTAGCCGCCATCACGGGCATGACGTACGTCGCATCGTTCCAGTCGGCGCTCATCATCATCCTCGTCGAAGGCATCGTGTTCGTCATCTTAACCTTGTGCAACATCCGCGAGAAGATCGTCGACGCCATTCCGTTGGGCGTTCGCCTGGGCATCGCCCCCGCCATCGGCATGATGCTGCTGAACATCGGCCTGGGCTCCAACGTCTACATCGCCGACTCCGAGCAGAACCAGTTCTTCGTTATGAAGGACTTCTTCGGTTCGCTCACCGCCACCCACGCCTCCGAGATGATGACCGACGCCTACCCCGTCATGGTCCTGTCCGTCATCACCATGTTCATCGGCCTGTTCATCATCGTGGTTCTGGCCAAGCAGGGCGTAAAGGCCAACGTCATCATCGGCATGCTGGTCGCCTCCATCATCTATTGGATCGGCGACGCCGTGTTCTTGGGCGGCAGCCCCTTCGCCTCGCTGGCAACCGCATCCTGGGTGCCGGCCTTCAGCGACCTGGTGGACCTGACGCTGTTCAAGCTCAATTTCTCAGGCTTCCTGCAAATCGGATGGTTCACTGCCATCACGCTGATCATCACCTTCTGCATGATCGACATGTTCGACACCATCGGCACGCTGGTCGGCACCGCCTCCCGCGCCGGCATGGTTGACGACAAGGGCAAGATGCCCGGCATGAAGCAGGCCCTGCTTGCCGACTCCATCGGCACCGTCACCGGCTCCCTTACCGGCACCTCCACCGTCACCACCTTCGTCGAATCCGCATCCGGCGTCGAGGCTGGCGGCCGCACGGGTCTGACCGCATTCACCTGCGGCGTCATGTTCCTGCTGTGCATCTTCATCGCGCCTCTGGCCGCCATCATCCCGGCCGCTGCCACGTCTTCCGCCCTCATCTACGTCGGCGTTCTGATGCTCTCCGGCCTGGAGAAAGTCGACTGGGGCGACCTGGACGTGGTCGTGCCCGTCACGCTGATGCTCATCGCCATGCCGATCTCCGGCTCCATCGGACATGCCATCGGCATCGCCATGATCGCCTACACCGTCATCAAGGTCTGCTCCGCCCAGGCCAGGGAGGTTTCCGCCCTGACCTACGTCATCGCCGGCCTGTTCCTCATCAAGTTCTTCCTGGTCGTGTAAGCCCACGCCCTGCGAAAACCTGACGCACCGAACAAAGCCGCCGCCCGAGACTCCTCGGACGGCGGTTTTTTCATGCCTCAAAAACAAACCGGCATACAAACAGAGGGCGCCGAACCACGTCGGCGCCCTTCGGAAATCCATACGACCCGAAAGCTGAAACTCCAGATCCTGCGTTAACGCTTTTCGGCCGAAGCCAGCGCCTTGCGGCCCTTCTTGGTGAGCAGCTGCGCAAACAGCACGGTCAGGGCCTCGTCGATGGTCATGTTGTCCATGGACGGATTCGCGTCGGGGGCGGACTCGATCAGCCAGGTACTTTCCATATGTACCATCATGAACGCGATGGCCTCAAAGGTATCGCTACTGATGTTGTCGCGCACCAGCTCGCCCTTCTGGAGCTTCTTCAGGCAGGTCACGTAGTGCGCCTGCAGGTCGGCCTCGAAGGCGTCGTTCTCTTCACGAACCGCCTGGGAGCTGGCGTAGATCTGGTTGAGGTTGCGGAAGTAGAACGGGTACTCCTCCTCGCTGCGCTTGGCTGCGCGGAAGGTCGAAACCATATGCTTCATCAGGTCGTCGCCCTTAAGACCCGACTCCAGCTTGCTCTTGAAGTCCTTGTGCAGGTCGCGCAGCAGCACGGCGAGCAGGTCTTCTTTCTTGCCGAAGTGGTACGTCACGTTGCCGACGCTGGTCTGGGCGGCTGCGGCAATGTCACGCAGCGACACCGCATCGTACCCTTTCTCGTTGAACAGGCGCAATGCCGTCTCGCAGATGCGTTCCTTCGTGGTTGCCATTATGGTTACCCTCCCATGAGTTTTTAAAAGACGATTCGGCCATTTTTCCCGCGCGTCGTACTGTTGTCAAGCGAAAACCGCCGCTAAGCATGCTCAGCGATGCAAAAACCGTCAGTTTCTCCAATTTTGACCTGCAAATAACATGTGCCGAATCGCCGCACTATGGCGAAGCGCAAAATGCAACGTCCGGACGCCAAAACGAAAATGGGACACCGGGGACCGTCCCCAGTGTCCCAAAAGGACGCACAACACGTTAGAAGATGAGGTGTGCGATAGGCGCCACGATGAACAGGCTGACCAGGGTACGCTCGAGGAAGATAACGAAAAGCTCAAGCAGGTTCACGGGGATCTTCGAGCCCAGGATCAGGCCGCCGACCTCGGAAAGGTAGATGACCTGCGTGACCGAAACGACCGCGACGATGAAGCGCGACATGGGGCTCTCGATGCAACCGGCTGCGATGACCGACGGGGTGAACATGTCCGTGAAGCCGACGATCATGGTCTTCGACACGTCAACGGCTTCGGGAATCTGCAGCAGGTTCAGCAGCGGCATGAAGGGCAGGCCCAGGTAGTCGAAAATGGGCGTGTTGTTCGCAAGCACCAGAGCGAAGGTGCCGATGCACATGACGACGGGCATGACGCCGAACCACATGCCGCAGGCGTTTTTCAGGCCGCTCTCGAAGAACTGTACGATGCCGCGATGGCCGTCGACGCGCTGGACTGCCAGGTGGATGCCGTAGGCAGCGGAGCTGTCGAATCCTTCGGGCAGGTCCTCAGGCATGGCGTTGCCCTCGACCAGGTAGTCGTCCTTCTTCATGCTCAGGGGTGGGATGCGTGGCAGAATGATGGCGCAGACGATGCCAATCAAGCAGATGCACAGGTAATACAGGCCGAAGTACTGCATGAGGTCGACCTGGGACAGAACCACGATGCTGAAGGTGATGGACACCGCGGAGAACGTGGTGGAGATGACGGACGCTTCGCGGGCCGAGTAATAGCCGCTCTCGTACTGGTTGCACGTGAGCATGACGCCCAGCGTGCCGTCGCCGACCCAAGAGGTGATGCAGTCGACCGCCGCGCGGCCGGGGATATTGAACACAGGGCGCATGAACTTGGTGAGCAGCGCGCCGATGAACTCAAGCAAACCGAAGTCGAGCAGCAGCGGAAGCAGCAGGCCCGCCAGGAAGAAAATGATGACCAACACCGTGAGCAGATCGCTCAGCACGAAGCCGCCGGCGCCGCTTTCGGTAAACATATGGATGATGCCCGTGTCGTCGTCGCCAGCCTGAACACCCAGGAACGTGAGCCAAATCAGGATGGCGCCGATGACGCGGATGACCGCCCAGACCGGCGTGGTGGAGAAGGTCTTGTCGATGATCGGGTAGGTGCGCAAAAACGACGGATGGTTCAGCGACGCTACGCCCAGAATTGCCGAAATCGTCACGATAATGACGCACAGAACCGGAAGGAACCCTTCCATAAGCCCCGCTAGGGCGTCGGCAAGAATCTTTACAACGATGGTAATTTCCCCATTGAACTTAACGGGGATCATGAATAAGAGAACACCTATGATGGAAGGGATGAGAAATCCCGCCAGTTGCCTCTTGCTGTACTTGTCCATGACAATCACTCGCCTTTATTCGGTTGCATTCCTCTGAAACGAAAGTATAGCACTGCCCGCCGCAACGGGCTCCATACGAAACGCGAAGGGCCGCCGGCGCGACCCTTCGGCAGTATGCGTGGTGGTTAGAACTGGATTTGCGGAGCAACGGCAGCGCTTGCGTCAGCGGCGAAGCTCTCGCGCTTGTGGAAGCCCATGAGGCCCGCGAACAGCATGGCCGGGAACGTCTCGATGGACGTGTTGTACTTCATGACCGTGTCGTTGTAGCTCTGGCGCATGTAGCTGATCTTGTCCTCAGTGTTGGAAAGCTCCTGCTGCAAACTAAGGAAGTTCGTGTTGGCCTTGAGGTCGGGGTAGCCCTCGGCAACGTTGGGAATGAGGTCCAAACGGCGCTGCAGCTGGACGTCGATCTGCGCCCAGGCGTTATCGACCATGTTGCGCATCTTGACCAGGTTGTTGTACAGCGCGATAAGTGCAACCACGCAGACAATCAACACCACAAGGATTACGAGAAAAACGCTCATGGATATCTCCTCAGGTCGGCGTCTTCCGACGCTTGCTTGGCATGTATGGCCACGATTATACCGCTACCCGCTTATTCCGTCCCCCTCGCCCCCACCCAACGGCGCGTAGCACCCATCCAGTCGCAACCACCCCGGCGGCACGGCCCGCGCCAAGCAAGGCGGTGAAGGGCGGCGTTTTGCCGCAGGCAAACAGCCGCCCGGCGGGACGGCCCTTCCGGGTAAGGCAGCGAAGGGCGGGGCTCCCTGGGCAAGGCGGTGAAGGGGCACGCTTTGCCGAAGGCAACAGCGCCCCGGCGGGACGGGTTTGGCGCAAGGCAGCGAAGGGCGGGCCATCGTTCGCGAAGCGAACCGCCCGCCCGGCGGGACGGCCTCCCCCGCAACAACCGTGGTTGAGCCGATGAACAGGCCAAAGTCAGCGAAAAGGGCCCAGGCACCCCAGATTGCCGCGCCGAGAGGGCAAGCGCGCCTCTTGGCGGCGAGCCCGAGCGGAAGCGGCAAGATGGGGTGCCTGGGCCCTTTGCAGCGTCGACAGCAAGGGCCGCCCCATGGCGGCCCTTGCGCAAAGTCTGGCGGAGGAAGTAGGATTCGAACCCACGAGAGCTTTCACTCTGCTTGTTTTCAAGACAAGTGCCTTCAACCACTCGGCCATTCCTCCAAAGCGCAAACAGAATACCACACCGCCGATGCTTCGCGGTTGTTCGCCATAAAGTGGGCAATTTCTCCAGCAGCAAACAGCTTTGACCCGTAGCGTATCGCCAAGGCCGCCTCTCGAACTATGGTCATGAAGTGTAAATGAATCGTATCTTTTGTAACAAACGAAACACCTCGCACACTCAACTACTAGAATGGCAAAACCGCACATCAGATGCGGAATTGAAATACTACACAAGAGGTGCAGAACTGTCCAATAACGAAGACATACCGTCCTTTTTGAACCTAGGTATCGACGTCGGCTCAACCACCACCAAGGCGGTTGTGCTCGATCCCAAAACCCATGAGGTGCTGTACCACAGCTACCGCCGACACCAAGCCCGCCAGGCTCAATCCGTGGCAAACGCATTCCGCGACGTAGCCGAGCGCTTTCTCGGCTCCAGGTTCCGAGTTGCCATCAGCGGGTCTGGTGCCAAGGACATCGCCACGGCGCTCAATATCCCCTATGTTCAAGAAGTTGTTGCGAACTCCATCGCCATCCAGGAGCTGCATCCGACGGCTCGCTGCGCCATCGAGCTCGGCGGCCAAGATGCGAAGATGATTTTCTTCACCTACGACTCGAAAACCGACCGGCTGGCCGTCTCGGACATGCGTATGAACGGCTCTTGTGCGGGCGGTACGGGCGCGTTTATTGACGAAATTGCCTCGCTGCTCAAAACGCCTGTCGAGAAATTCAACGACCTGGCTTCGAAGGGTGAATCCGTCTTCAACATTTCCGGACGCTGCGGCGTCTACGCTAAAACCGACATCCAACCCCTGCTCAACCAGGGCGTTCCCAAGGAAGACATCGCGCTTTCCAGTTTTCATGCCATTGCGAAGCAGACCCTCGGCGGCCTGGCCCAGGGCCTCGAAATCCATCCGCCCGTGGTGTTTGAAGGTGGTCCGATGACCTTCAACCCAAGGCTCATCGAAGTGTTCTGCGAGCGTCTGCACCTGAACGACGATCAGATCATCATTCCAGACATGCCGGAAACCATCGTCGCCCGCGGAACAGCGCTTTCGCTGGAAGGCCTGTTCGCAGACGAGGACGCCAGCATCAACCTGCTGTGCTCGGCAGAACTGCTCGAGGCAAGCGGCACCGAGCTGGCCTCCGAGAAAACCGTCGGCAAGCCCTTCTTCTCCTCCGACGAGGAGCTTGATGCGTTCCGCGAACGGCACGCCTTGCCGGACCATCGTGATCCGCTAGAAGGCAAACCCCAGGTCATCAATGCGTACTTGGGTATCGACTCCGGTTCGACCACCACGAAATTCGCCCTCGTCGATGAGGACACGCACCTGATCGACGAGTTTTACGCCAATAACGAGGGCGAGCCGTTGGACATCGCCAAGGCCGCGCTGACCGAGCTGCGCGAAAAGTACCGCGCCGCGGGCACGAAGCTCAACATTTTGGCCTGCGGCACCACTGGCTACGGCGAATTGCTCTTCCATAGGGCTTTTCACGCAGACTACCATGTGGTGGAAACCGTGGCTCATGCCACCGCCGCCCGCAAATACGTTCCCGACGCCTCGTTCATTTTGGACATCGGCGGCCAGGATATGAAGGCCATCTGGATCGACAACGGCGTCGTCACGGATATCGTTGTGAATGAGGCCTGCTCATCGGGATGCGGATCGTTCTTGGAGAACTTCGGCGCTTCGCTGGGCATCCCCACGAAGGAAATCGCCACCGCAGCGTTCCGCTCGCCCTCCCCTGCGGTGCTGGGCAGCCGCTGCACCGTGTTCATGACCAGCAGCATCGTCACCGAGCAGAAGAACGGCAAGACCTCTGACGACATCATGGCAGGCCTGTGCCGTTCCATCATCGAGAACGTGTTCACCAAGGTCATTCGCGTGTCGAACCTTTCGAGCCTGGGCGACAAGGTGGTCGTGCAAGGCGGCACGTTCAACAACGACGCCGTGCTGCGCGCCTTCGAGCAATATATAGGTAAGAACGTGGTTCGCGCGCCCTACCCCGGACTTATGGGCGCCATCGGCGCAGCCATGCTGGCCAAGCAGAACCGCGAAGACAGGATGGCCGAAGGTCAGACCGGCGAATCCACCTTCATCGGGCTGGACAACCTGGATGACTTCTCCTACGAACGCGTCTCGGGCGTTATCTGCCCCTTCTGCGCGAACCGCTGCAACCGTACGCTCATGACCTTCTCCGACGGCGTAACCTGGGTTACCGGCAACCGCTGCACGAAGGGCGAAATCATCGGCGACCCTTCGGACGAAACCACCCGCGACCTGCTGCGGCACACCATAGCCTCGCAGAATGCCGTGCCTGACCTGTTCAAAACCCGCCAACGGTTGCTGTTCCAGGATTACCCCTGCGAGCCCCTGTCCGAAGACCGCGGCATCACGGTCGGACTGCCCCGCGTGCTGGCCATCTGGGATACCATGCCGTTCTGGTCCACGTTCTTGCGCGCGCTGGGCTTCACCGTGAAAACCTCGCGCCTGTCCACCCGCGCCATGTACGAAAACGGCCTGTCCGCCGTAGCATCCGACACGGTCTGCTTCCCTGCGAAGCTGGTCCATGGGCACCTGCGCGAACTCGTCGGCATGGGCGTCGACCGCATCTTCATGCCGGTCATCACCGCCGTCGAGCCCGAGAACCAGCACGACACCAGCGAATCCATGTGTGCTGTTGTGAAGGGATATCCCCTGGTCATCCGTAATTCGGATAATCCTGAGGAGCAGTTCGGCGTGCCCTTCGACAGTCCGCTGTGGCACTGGCACACGAACAACGACCGCGACCGCCAGCTCAGCCAATACATGCTGGACGCGTTCGGCGTGCCGAAGGAGCTGACCCTGCAGGCCATCGCGCAGGCGGACATCGCCCAGGCCACATTCCGCAGTCTGATGGACGAGGCGGGGCGCGAAGCCATCGATTACGCCCACAATCACGATACCTTCGCCGTGGTGCTGGCGTCACGTCCTTACCACAACGATCCTTTGGTCAACCACGACCTGCCGTCGATGTTCACCGAGATGGGCCTGCCCGTGCTCACACCCGACGCCGTGCCAGGCGTGCGCGAGGTGGATTTGTCCAACAGCCGCATCGACGTGGTCAACAACTACCACGCTCGCATGTTGGGTTCTGCTGTAATCGCAGCTCAGCGGGAAGATTTGGAATACGTGCAGCTGGTCAGCTTCGGCTGCGGCCACGACGCGTACCTATCCGATGAGATCATCCGCCTGATGAAGGAGGTCTCAGGCAAGACGCCGTTGGTCGTGAAGGTGGACGAGTCTGACATCCAGGGCCCGCTGCGCATCCGCGCACGGTCGTTCATCGAGACCATCAACATGAAACGCCGGCTGATGCGCTCCGGAGGAGTGCGTGCGGACGTGCATGAGCTGCAGGATTCCTATCCCGTGAAGTTCACGAAAACAGACGCGCGCGAACGCGTCATTCTGGTGCCCAACACCTCGCATGCCTTCTCCCGCCTGATGGCCGCCGTGTTCAGCAAGCAGGGCGTGAAGGCGCTGCCGCTGGACATCGGTCGTGAACGCGCAATTGAACTGGGTAAACGATACGTTCATAACGACATTTGCTTCCCGGCGCAGATCGTCATCGGCGAGGCGCTGGCTGCTTTGGAATCCGGCGAATACGACCAATACGACGTGGCCATCGGAACCGGCAAGTACATCGGCGACTGCCGTCTGACCCATTACGCGGCGCTGCTGCGCAAGGCTCTCGACGACGCCGGATACGAAGACATCCCCATCGTCACCAACGACGACGTGGACTTCCACAACATCCACCCCGGGTTCAAGATGAGCCTGCCCAGCGCCATCCGCATCGCCATGACGCTGCCCATGATCGATATTCTGGAAGAGCTTGTGCGCAAGATGCGCCCTTACGAACTGGTTCCCGGTGCGGCAAATGCCGCGTTTGACCAGGCCATGGACGTGTTGATGGAGGGACTCGAGAAGCATGGCGTGACCGGCGCGACCGCCGGGTTCAAGCGCGCCATAGCCATCATGAAGGACGTTCCCTACGACCGCTCCGCCCTGAGGCCCAGCGTGCTCATCGTGGGCGAGTATCTGCTGAACTTCCACCCCGGCGCGAACCACGACATCGAGGATTACCTGGAACGCAACGGCTTGGAAGTTATCGAGGCGCGCATGACCGACGTCATCCGCAAGACGTATTTCTATCAGGATGCCCAGGTCAAAGAGTATAAGATCGAAACCTCCCTGCAGAACAAGGCGTGGCTGAGCATTGCGAACGGCCTGTTCGAGCGGGCCCACGACAACGCCGACCGCATCGCTAAGGCCCATCCGCTCTACGAGCCGACCGCTCGCATGGGCGATTTGGTGGTGGACAGCGACCCCATCATCCACCACACCTTCGACGCGGGAGAAGGCGTTCTTATCCCTGGTGAGATTCTGCATCACGCCAAGCACGGCTGCCGGGCGTTCCTCATCCTGCAGCCCTTCGGCTGTCTGCCGAACCACATCGTCGGCCGCGGTATCTCGAAGAAGCTGAAGCAGATGTACCCCGATGCGCAGATCCTGCCGCTGGACTACGACCCTGACGTGAGCTTCGCCAACGTGGAGAACCGCCTGCAGATGCTCATCATGAACGCCCGAGAGCATGACCGCGAGCGCAACCAGGCATAACACCCCAGAAAGACAACGCCCCCTGCCGCATTGCTGCTTCAAGGGGCGTTCTGTTTGAAGGCCGTGTCAGGCTCGGGCTTTGTCGCCTAGCCGAACAGGCCGTTGACGTAGTCTGCTGTCTGAGGCTGTTGCGGGTTGTTGAACAGCTCGTCGGTGGGGGCGAACTCGATCAGGTCGCCCAGCAGGAAGAACGCGGCGTAGTCGGACACGCGCACCGCCTGCTGCATGTTGTGGGTGACCATGATCACGGTGTAGTCCTTCTTGAGTTCGCCGACCAGCTCTTCGATCTGGCCCGTGGAAATGGGGTCCAAAGCGCTGGTGGACTCGTCGAGGAGCAGCACCTTCGGCTTTACCGCCAGGGCGCGCGCGATGCACAGGCGCTGCTGCTGGCCGCCGGACAGGCCCAAGGCGCTCTTCTCGAGGCGGTCTTTCGTCTCGTCCCAAAGGGCGGCGCCGCGCAGCGACTCTTCGACGATCTGGTCCAGCTCCTTCTTGCTCCGGATTCCATGGATCTTCGGTCCGTACGCGACGTTCTCGTAGATGCTCATGGGGAACGGATTCGCTTTCTGGAACACCATGCCGACTTCTTTTCGGATTTCGTTGACGTCGGCCTTGGGGTCGTAGATGTCCTGGCCTTCGAAGAGCACCTGGCCCTCGATCTTTACGGTCTTGACCAGGTCTTGCATGCGGTTCAACGTCTTGAGGAAGGTGGATTTGCCGCATCCGCTGGGGCCGATCAGCGCGGTGACCTTGTTTTTGGGGATGTTGATATTGATGTCATGGAGCGCATGGTGGCTGCCATACCAGAGGTTGAGTCCGGTTACTTCGAATGCGTTCACGCTATTTCTCCTTGTTGTTGAGCTTGGAAGCAGATACGTTGGCGGCTAGGTTGAGCAGCAGGGTCAGGATCAGTAGGATGGTCGCGATGGAGAATGCGACGTTCAACTCTCCTCGTTCCGTCGCGTAGACGTACAGGGCGACGGTCAGCGTGGCGCTCGACGACTGCAGCGCCGTCATGAAGCTGTTGAGGATCAGGCCGAAACCTGCCGTGTACAGCAGCGCGGCGGACTCGCCGACGATGCGGCCGACTGCCAGGATGCACCCGGTAACGATGCCGTCGATGGAGCTGGGCAGCACCACAGTACGGATCATGTGCCACTTGCCGCTCCCCAATGCCAGCGCACCTTCGCGGTAGGAGTCGGGAACGGTTTTCAGGCTTTCCAGCGTGTTGCTGATGATGGTGGGCAGAACCATGACCACCAGCGTGAGGCCGCCGACCAGGATGCCTGCTTTCAGGCCCATCAGTTGGATGAACGCCAGCATGCCTACCAGGCCGAAGATGACCGAGGGGATGCCGGTGAGGGTTTCTACGGCGAATCCGATCAGTCTGACAAGACGGTAGTTCTTGGCGTACTCGTTCAGATACACCGCGGCGCACACGCCCAAGGGGATTACGATGACCATGGCGACCAGTACGATGTACAGGGTGTTCAGGATGTTCGGCAGGATGCCGATGGTGTCGTGGACATAGCTGCTCTCCGTCGTCAGGAGCTCCGACGTGATGCCGGGGAAGCCCCGATAGAAGATGTAGGCGATGATGAACAGAAGCACCAGGCACACAAGGATGCCGCCCGCATAGACGAGGCCTTTCAGCATCGCGTTTTTGGCCTTGCGGGCGTTGAAGGTATTCGCCTGCATTTACTTCTCCTCCTTTCGGACGATGACGTTGAGCAGAATGTTGATGAACACGATCAGGACGAACAGGACCAGGCCGATGGAGAACAGCGCGTCGCGATGGAGGCTGCCGTATGAGGCGTAGGACATTTCGCTCACGATGGCGGTGGTCAAGAATCGCACCGACCCGAACAGGTGCGGCATGTTGGCTACATTGCCCGCGACCATGATGATGGCCATTGCCTCGCCTAACGCACGGCCGATTCCCTGGACGACGGCGGCGGCGATGCCGCTGCGGGCGGTGTGGAGGGACACCTTGAAATAGGTCTCCGTTTCGGTCGCGCCCAGCGCCAAGGAACCTTCTTCGTACTCCGGAGGCACCGCATCAAGGGCAGTGGCGGAGACGTTGATGATGTACGGGAGAATCATGATCGCCAGAACCACGATGGCTGCCAGCAGCGTGGCGCCGGAACTGAGGCTGAAGATCTTCTGGATGGCCGGGACGAGCACGATCATGCCCACAAGACCGTAGACGACCGAAGGGATGCCCGCCAGCAGCTCCACGGCGGAGCGCATGACGCGGCTTGCCTTGGGTCCGGCGAATTTCGAGAGGAACAGCGCCGCCAGCAGTCCCAGGGGAATGCCGATGGTGATGGCCCCGACGGTGCCGTACAGGCTGGTAAGGATGAACGGCAAAATGCCGAACTGACCTTGGGAAGGACTCCACAGCTGCCCGAGCAGGAAATCGACGGGACCGATTTCTGCAATGGCTGGCAGGCCGGAGATGATCAGGTACGCGGTGATTCCGAACACGAAGACCACCGAGAGAAGACCGCACATGAGGAAGACGCCGTGGAATATCGCTTCGATTGGTTTGTTCAATTGCTTCAAAGTAAAGCTCCTAACAGCAGAATAGCCGAGCACCGCTTGCAGGGACGCTCGGCTATCCGAGGTGTTGACGAGGATTAGGAGGCCGGGATGGCGTCCGCCGAGCGCACGAGGTCAGCTGCTTCGGGGCTGGTCGCGAATTCGATGAAGGCTTCGGCTGCGGGCGAAGGCGTGGCGCCTTCCATCAGGACGAAGTTGAAGGGACGCTGGATCTTGTACGAACCGTCGGCGACCGTCTCTTCGGTGCAGGCGACGCCGTCCACGGTGACGGCCTTGATGCCCTGTTGGCCCTCGACAGAGGAGAGGGACGCATAGCCGATGGCGTTCTCGGAGCTGCTGACAGCCGTGATGACCGCGCCGGTGGACGTCAGCTCCTGCTCAAGCTTGCAGGTGTCTTCGGTGCCGGTGATGGACTCGAAGCCGTCGCGGGTACCCGATCCGCTCTCGCGGCCGATGCAGGAGATTGCCAGGTCAGCGCCGCCGACTTCTTTCCAATTGGTGATTTCGCCATTGAAGATGGCGGCGATCTGCTCGAGGGACAAGTCGTCGACGCCACAGCCCTCGTTCACGATGACCACGATGCCATCCAGGGCGACGGTGACGGTTTCAAGGCCGGTCTCCTCATCCTTAAGATCGCGGGAGGCCAGGCCGATGTCGGCCGAGCCGTTCTTGGCGCACTCGATGCCCGTGCCGGAACCGGTGGCATCGTAGGTGATGGTTACGCCAGGGTTGTCGGCCATGAATTGCTCGGCCAGCGTGCCGATGACCTTCTCCATAGAGGTCGATCCGTTGGTGGCGATGGTTCCCGAGAGCTCGCCCGACGCCCCATCCGCACCCCCTTCGGCACCGGAGCCGCCGCACGCTACCATCGAGCAAGCCAGAGCTGCAACTGCGGCCATGCATCCAGCCGCCCTTACAATGTTCTTGAATTTCATTCTTTCCCTTTCGATTCAGACTGCCTCGCAGTCGTTGATGCAGGCCGTTCAGGCCCGCATGCCATTAAATGGCCCCAATGAAAAGGAGTTGACAGGCGGCAGCAAAAGAACGGCAGGGTCTTTGCAAAGCGAGTGTCAACAACGAATGGCGGAATCGAGGGAAACGAACCCGACGGATGCCGCCGCCAACATGTGTGCGGGCATCGGTTTTGCAGGTTCTTGATTCGGGGTTTGCACAAGCTTGACCGTACAGACGCAGGTTCTCCAACCTGCTACAACGTTGCACCAGGTCAAGGCTGGTAGTAGACGATTGGGAGATGCATAGAGAAATCGAGTTGGCGTTATTTAAAGAACGTGTCAAAAGGACATGCGGCCCTCGTCAATTGTCTGCAGAGGACCGCTTCCGTGTTAGATGTTTGATGCAAGACGCACCCCGTCAACGAGTTGACCCGTCGCAGGGCGCAAAAAACCGCAGCACGGGGCTGCGGCTTTCGGTGGTTTCGCAAGGTGAATTAGAGGGAGCGCAGGGCGTCGACCAGAGCGGTCTTCGACGAGGTCTGCTCGTCCTTCATCTTGATGACCTTAGCGGGGATGCCTGCGACCACGGCGTTTTCGGGAACATCCTTGGTCACCACGGCACCGGCGGCCACAACGGCGCCCTTGCCGATGCGGCAGCCCTCGAGCACCACGGCGTTCGCGCCGATGAGCACGTCGTCTTCGACGATGACCGGGGTTGCGCTGGCCGGCTCCACCACGCCGGCGAGCACGGTGCCCGCGCCGATGTGGCAGTTGTCGCCCACCATGGCGCGGCCGCCCAGCACGGCGCCCATGTCGATCATGGTGCCTGCGCCGATCACGGCTCCGATGTTGATGACGGCGCCCATCATGATGACGGCGGCGTCGCCGATCTCCACCTGGTCGCGGATGATGGCGCCCGGCTCGATGCGCGCGTTGATGTTCTTCTTATCCAGCAGCGGCACTGCGGAGTTGCGGCAGTCGTTCTCGATCACGATGTCTTCGATGTTGTCGGCGTTGGCCTCCAGAATGGGAGCCAGCTCCTTCCAGTCGGCGAACACGACCTTGTCGCCTGCGCCAAACACCTGAGCGGTGCCGTAGTCGATGGGGGCCTTCTCCTTGATGTACGCCTTGACCGGCGTCTTCTTCTCGGCGTTCGCGATAAAATCGATAATGTACTGTGCGTCCATGCTGTCCTTTCGGTGGCGTTTCGTGAAAATGGGACAAAGGGGACTGTCCCCTTTGTCCCAACTTGGGTTAGGCGAACATCAGCTCGTCGAAAGTGTAGAACTTCTTCTCGGCGTTGACCAGCTTTTTCGCACCGGCCACGGCACCTGCCGCAAAAACGGTACGACTCTGGGCGCGATGGGTCAGTTCAACCTCTTCGTTGTTGCCGAAGAAATGCACCGTGTGCGTGCCTGCAACCGTGCCGCCGCGCAGGGCATGCATGCCGATTTCGCGCTTCGGGCGCTTTCCTACCATGCCGTCGCGACCGCTCACCACGTCGCACTCGCCTTCGGGGTCCACGGACTTGAGCAGAAGTTTCGCCGTACCGGAGGGCGCGTCGGCCTTCTGGTTGTGATGTGTCTCGGTGATTTCGATATCGAAGCCTTCCAAGGCTTTGGCTGCGTCGGCGGCCAGGTGCTTCAGCACCGCCACGCCAAGCGAGTAGTTGGCACTGTGGATCGTCGGCGCCACTTCGCCCAACGCGCGAAGCACGTCCATATCAGCTTCGTCGTAGCCCGTCGTGCCCGACAGCAGCGCGGCACCCGTACGCCGCACATACTCGTCCACCAACGGCAGCATGTCCTTGTGGGAGAAGTCGATAACCACGTCGGCTTCAGGTTCCCAAACTGCGGAATCGTCCTTGTTCTCGATGCCGATCATGCTTACGACCTGCATGTTCTCTTCAGCCTCGATCAGTCCGGCAATCACCGTTCCCATGCGGCCGTTTCCGACCATCAACACGTTAATCAAGAAGACCGACCTCCTTCATGGCCTGCTGCACGCGGACGGCGCTGGCTTCGGCCATCGGCCACAGCGGCTGGCGGTACACACCCTTGATCAGGCCCATCATCTCCATGGCGCCCTTAACCGGAATCGGATTGGTCTCGCAGAACAACGCGTGGATCAGATCCAGGTTGTCCAGCTGAATCTTCAGAGCCTCGTCGTGGCGGCCTTCCAGATACGCAGTGGTCATGTTGTGCACGGCGGCCGGATCCACGTTCGCCCACACAGAGATGACGCCGCGGGCGCCCAGGGACATCAGCGGAATGACCATGTCGTCGTTGCCGGAGAACATGAAGAAGTCGTCGCTCAGGTAGCGGGCGATGTTGGTGGCATACGCGATGGAGCCCGAAGCCTCCTTGATACCCAGGGCGTTGGGGTGCTGGGCCAGGCGCTTCACGTTGTTCTCGGAGATGCTGCAACCGGTGCGGCTAGGCACGTTGTACAGGATGCAGGGGATTTCCACCGCATCAAGAACGGTCTTGAAGTGCTGGTAGATGCCCTCTTCGTTGGACTTGTTGTAATACGGGGTGATGACCAGCAGACCGTCGGCGCCTAGCTTCTGGTAGCTGAGGCTCTTCATGCGCATGGTCTCGGTATCGTTGGAGCCGGAACCCGCGATAACGGGCACGCGGCCAGCCACGCGCTTGACGGTGAAGTCGCACACCGCGTCGTCTTCCTCATGGGACATGGTGGAGGACTCGCCGGTGGTGCCCAGCACCAGGATGGAGTCGGTGCCCTTTTCCAGATGGAAGTCGATAAGCCCGGCCAGGGCGTCGAAGTCGACGGATCCGTCCTCGTTGAACGGGGTGACGAGGGCGACGATGGAGCCTTGCAGGTTCTTGATATCCATGGTGGATTCCTTTCGTTTCAGTTACGCCTGCGGGGTTTCCCGCTGCGCGATGGTCTGGAGTTTCGTGCCGATTTCGAAGCAGTCGAGGGTGGCGAAGTAATCGGAGGGTCGCTCGGCGCGGCGGATGAGCTTCGGCGTGCCATCCGTCTGCAGAAGCACCTCCGCGGACTTCAAGCGGCCGTTGTAGTTGTAGCCCATGGCGTGTCCATGGGCACCGGCATCGTGGATGACCAGCAGGTCGCCCATCTCGATCTCCGGCAGCGAACGGTCAACGGCGAACTTGTCGTTGTTTTCGCACAGGTTACCGACCACGTCGTACACGTGATCGCACGGCGCATCCTCCTTTCCTGCGACGGTGATGTGATGGTACGCGCCGTACATGGCCGGGCGGATGAGGTTCACCGCGTTGGCGTCGACGCCGATGTATTCCTTATAGGTATGCTTCTCGTGGATGGCACGTGTGACCAGGCATCCGTAAGGCGCCAGCATGAAACGGCCCATCTCGGTGTAAATGGCGACGTCGCCCATGCCCGCCGGTACCAGAACCTCGTCGTACACGCGGCGGACGCCTTCGCCAATGGCCCGAATGTCGTTGGGCTCCTGGTCGGGGCTGTAGGCCACGCCCACGCCGCCGGACAGGTTGATGAACGCGATGTGCACGTCGGTTTCGCGGGCTATGTCCACGGCGAGCTGGAACAGCACGCCCGCCAGCTGGGGGTAGTACTCGTTGGTCACGGTGTTGCTGGCCAGAAACGCGTGGATGCCGAAGTGCTTGGCACCCTTGGCCTTGCACATGCGGAAGGCTTCGCGCAACTGGTCGGCGGTCATGCCGTACTTGGCATCGCCGGGGGCGTCCATAATGCCGTTTGCCATTTCGAACAGGCCGCCCGGGTTGAAACGGCAGCATACGGTTTCGGGAATGTGGCCGGTGAGCTGCTCGTAGAATTCGATATGGGTGATGTCGTCGAAGTTCACCAGGGCGCCCAGCTTGTCGGCCAACACGAAATCTTCGGCCGGCGTGTCGTTGGACGAGAACATGATGTCGTGGCCGGTAATGCCCACCGCCTCGGAAATCATGAGCTCCGTAAACGACGAGCAATCGCAGCCGCAGCCGTATTCCTTCAGGATGTTGATGATGAACGGGTTCGGGTTGGCCTTGACGGCGAAATACTCCTTGAAGCCCGGGTTCCATGCGAAGGCATCGCGGACAGCTTCCATATTCTTGCGGATGCCCGCTTCGTCGTACAGGTGGAAAGGCGTGGGGAACTGCTCGGCAATAGCTTCGAGCTGGTCCTTCGTTACAAACGGCTTCTTTTCCATTTTCGCTCCAAATACACGTATCGCCAGCAGGACGCATGCCTGCTGGCGACAAAAATCGACTCAGCAAGATAGCGCACCTGCAATTTTGCAGACAGTCTGACGGGTGTTCCCCGACAGCCCACCGTTGCGCCATGCCTGTCGCAACGATTCGGCGGAATTGCCTCGCTTCGGGATAATCGCCTGCCGGCTGGCCCGAAACCCTTCGCATCCGCGCCTCTATCGTGTTGGCATAGTAACGCTTGTCACCCTGCATTTACAAGCACTTTCACGCGTTTGCATGAAATGAGACCATGGGCGGCAGCTTTTCGGGTTCGAACTTGTATAATCCTGACAATCGTCTGACCTGAAACGACAAGGAACCGTATGTCGACCGTACTTCTTTCTGATGCAGAACGTGCCGAGCTTCAGCCCATGCTGACCCGGTGGCGCCGCGACCTGCATCGTATTCCCGAATTGGATTTCGATTTGCCCAAGACCATGGCCTACATCCAAGCGGCTTTGGAGCCGTTGCCCTGCGAAGTGCTTTCGCCCTGCGAAAGCACCTTGTGCGCATGGTTCGACCGCGGATCCGAGCACGCCACGGCCATCCGCACCGACATGGACGCCCTGCCGGTGACCGAGGTCACGGGTGTGGAGTTCACTTCCACCCACCCTGGGCAGATGCATGCCTGCGGCCACGACGGCCACATGTCCATGGCGCTTGGCCTCGCCCATCATGTGGCGCGGCACCTGGATGAGCTGGACCGCAGCGTGCTTATCGTGTTCCAGCCCGCCGAGGAAACCACCGGAGGTGCCAAGGTGGTGTGCGAAAGCGGCGTGTTCGAACGCTACAACGTCGACCGCATTTTCGGGTTCCATCTGTGGCCCGACCTGCCGAAAGACAGTATCGCCAGCCGGCCGGGTCCGCTGCTTGCAGCCGCCAACGAGACCACCGTCACCTTCACTGGCAAAAGCAGCCACATCGCCAAGGCCGATCAAGGCCGCGACGCACTGCAGGCCTGCAGCCACTTTTTGATCGACGTGTACCAATATATAGAGGAACGCCAAAAAGAGGAGCCCTGCCTGCTCAAGTTCGGCTGCATGACCGCAGGGTCCGTTCGCAACGCCATCGCCGCGAACGCCCGCATCGCCGGCAGTCTGCGCACCTTCTCGCTGGACATGCGCGAACGCGCCCGCCGCGAGATCGCCGAGATTGCCGACGCTGCCGCCGCCCGGTTCGGATGCACAGCCGAAACCGTGTATTCGGAAGGCTACCCGCCCGTCATAAACAACGCCGACGTGTTTGACCTGGCCGCAGCCGCCCTGCCCGAGCTTGACACGGTTCCCGAACCGCTGCTGATCGCCGAGGACTTCGCCTGGTATCAGCAGTATCTACCTGGGGTTTTCATCCTGCTGGGCACCGGCACCGGCATCCCGCTGCACGCCGACACGTTCAACTTCGACGAAGATATCCTGATGCGCGGCGTGGAAACCTACGCCAAGCTGGTTCGCATTCCATAAGGAGACATGGGGCCGAACCGCATACGTCAGATGCGGCAGAAGTCCTGGTCAATCTGCTAACCACGCGTCCCCCCGCGCCAAATTCCGATGCGGCGCAGGGGGGCATCGCGGGGTCGATCCATTGAGAAACCAGGCTATATGGCAGCAACAGAGAAGGGCGCCCACCGAGGACACCCTTCGAGCAAAGCTGTTTTCAGCAAGATACAGCCGTTAGCGCAAGCCGTCCACAAAGGTTGCCATGCGGGAGAGCCCCTCTTCAAGCACGTCGTAGCTGCTGGCGAACGACGGGCGTACGTGCCCTTCGCCGTTGAAGAACACGCCCGGCGTGAGGGCCACGCCGCCTTCGAAAATCAAGCGGCGGCAGAACTCCTCGGAGGTCATGCCGAACTGCTCGATCGAGGGGAACGCATAGAAAGCGCCTTCGGGTTCCACCAGGTCAAGACCCATTTCGCGCAAGCGCGAAACCACCAGGTCGCGACGCTGCCGATACATCTTGCGCATGGGTGCGATGTCCGTGGCCAGCGCCTCGACGCCGGCATGCTGCAGGAAGGACGGAATGCACGAAACCATGTACTGGTGGATCTTCGACGCCTGAGCGATAAAGCTTGCATCGGCGGCAATCCAGCCCATGCGCCAGCCGGTCATAGCGTACGGCTTGCTGAAGCTATCCACGCGGATGGTCTGTTCCCGCAGGTCAGGATAGCTTTCTGCAAAGCTCTTGTAACCGTCGGCGTACACCAGCTGGTTGTACACATCGTCGCAAATCACGTAGATGCCGCGCTCGCGGGCCACTTTCGCCACAGCCGCCAGGCTATCCTTGTTGAGGATGACGCCGGTCGGGTTGTTGGGCGACGTGAGCACAATGGCTTTGGTGCGGTCGGTCACCGCAGCCTCCAGCGCCTCGGGCGTGATCTGGTAGTTCGTCGGCGTGGTGTCGAATACCACCGGCGTGCCGTGGTTAACGATGGTCATGGATTCGTACAGGATGAAGCCGGGGCCGGGGATGACCACCTCGTCGCCGGGGCTCAGCACCGTCGTTGCCGCTGCGTACAGCGCCTCGGTGGCGCCGGCGGTCACGATGATCTCGTCAGGCGAATACGCCAGGCCCTGGCGAGCCATGAACTCCGAGATGGCTTCTTTCAAAAACGCGTGCCCGTTGTTGGGCGGATAGTGCGTCATGTTTGCCGCCAAGTCCAGTGCGACCTGGTCTTTTATGGCGTCGGGGGTGTTTTCGCCCGGCTCGCCCATAGTAAGCGAAATGCATCCGGGAACTTCTTTCGCCAAAGCTGCGAACTTGCGGATTCCCGACAGTTGCAGACGATCAAGTGCAGAATTCAGAGGCAGCGACATGGAGGTTCCCTTCCTAAAAACGAAAATGGGACAAAGGGGATTTCCCCCTTTGTCCCAAACGGCGATTAGCGGTCGGACATCGGCACGTAGTCGCGGGAGGCACCGGTCTTCTTGTAGGCAGGACGCATGATGCGACGTCCGGAGACGATTTCCTCAAAACGGTGTGCAGCCCAGCCGGCGATGCGGGCGCTGGCGAAAATCGGCGTCAGCATGGGCTCGGGAATACCGAGCGTGGCATACACGGTTCCACTGTACAGGTCAACGTTGGCGCAGATGGCCTTCTTGCGGCCGCGCTCCGCCATCAGCTGCGGCGTAAGCGCCTCGATAATCTCCAACAGGCGGAAGTCGTCTTCGTACGCCGTGTTCTTGACCAGGTCTTTCGCGTATTTGTGGCAGATGACCGCGCGAGGGTCCGAAAGCGTGTACACCGCATGGCCCATGCCGTACACCAGTCCGGTGCGGTCGTAGCCGTCCTTGTCCATAATCTTGTTCAGGTAGTCGGCCACCTGGCCTTCGTCGGTGATGTTCGCCACATGGTCCTTGATGTCGGCGACCATGCCCAGCACGCGGTTGTTGGCACCGCCGTGGCGCGCGCCCTTGAGCGAGCCGATGGCTCCGGCGTATGCGGAGTACGGATCGGTATCGGCGCTGGTCAGCGTGCGACAGGTGAAGGTGGAGTTGTTGCCGCCACCGTGCTCGGCGTGAATCATGAGCATGATGTCCAGCACGCGCGCCTCAAGCTCGGTGTATTTGCGGTCAGGACGCATCATGGACAGGATGGTCTGGGCGGTCTTTTCGCCCTCGGTAAAGTGATGGATGATCATCGAGTCGCCGTAGAACTTGTCGCGCATGGCGTGATAGCCCAGCACCATGATGCGAGGCAGGCGGCTCATCAGCATGATTGCCGTTTCGACCTCATGCTTGGGGGAACGGTCCTCGGCCTGTTCGTCGAAAGCATACAGCGTCAGGACCGCTCGGGACATGGCGTTCATCAGGTCGCGGGTCGGGGGGCGCATGACGTAGTTAGCCGTGAACCCGTCGGGCAGGTCGCGGTAGTCGTCGATGGCGCGCTGGAACTGGGCGAGTTCATCGGTTGTAGGCAGGTTGCCGGAAAGCAGCAGGTACGCCACTTCCTCAAAACCGTAGCGATCCTCCTCAACCGCGGCCGAGACCAGGTCGTTGATGTCATACCCGCGATAGGACAGGCGGCCCCTGTCGGGGACCTTGTCCTCGTCGGACATGAGGTAGCCGTGCACGTTGGAGATGTTCGTAACGCCGACCACAACGCCCGTGCCGTCCGCATTGCGCAGGCCGCGCTTGATGTCATACCTGGAGTAATACGAAGGGTCAACCTTGTTGATGTCGTTGAAGTTCTGATACAGCGGCAACGCGGTGATATCCATGGAAAACCAGCCTTTCATTCCTCAAACCGAATGATTGTGCAATTTTACCCCAGGTCAGCCCGATTTTCGCAAGCGGAGCGGAATCGTCATGAACTCGGAACAGCTTTATGGACAGAAAACGCGGCGCGTGTAAAAGCGCCGCGTCTTCAAACGTATTCGAGCCGCACGTCAGCGGCGCCGGCCAAAAGTCACGAATCGGCCGGCTTGAAGTGGTTAATTCACCTTGTGGAAGGTGTTGCCCTCTTCGAGGTACGCCATGACGGAGTTGACTGCCATGGTTGCGCAGTTGTCCTCGGCCTCGGCGGTGGAAGCGCCCAGGTGCGGAATGACCAAAGCGGCAGGAATCTTCACCACGGCGGGGTTGGCGAAGTCGGTCACGTAGCGGGCAACCTTGCCGGCCTCGCAGGCAGCGGCCAAGTCAGCATCGTTGACCAGGGTATCACGGGCGAAGTTCAGGAACACGACGCCGTCCTTCATCTGGGCGAAGGCCTCGGCGTTGATCATACCCTTGGTGGTGGCCATGGCGGGAACATGAATGGTGATGTAGTCGCAGACCGGATACAGGTCGGCCAGATCGGTGACGAAGGTCATGTTCTCGGAGATGGCAGCGGCCTTTTCGGCATCCAGGAACGGGTCGTAGCCGACGACCTTCATGCCCAGAGCCTCGGCGGCACCCACGACCAGGCGGCCGATGGCGCCCAGGCCGATGACACCCAGGGTCTTGCCCATGATCTCGCCGCCGGCGAACTGCTTTTTGGCCTTTTCGGCAGCCTTGCCCACGTTGGGGTCGTCGGCGTTGGCCTTGACCCATTCGATACCGCCGACGATGTCGCGGGCGGCCATGAACATGCCGGCCAACACGAGTTCCTTAACGGCGTTGGCATTGGCTCCTGGGGTGTTGAAGACGGCGATGCCGGCCTCGGCGAACTTGTCCAGCGGGATGTTGTTGACGCCGGCGCCAGCACGGGCGACGACCTTCAGGTTCGCGGGAATTTCCATCTCATGCATGTCGGCGGAGCGGACCAGAATGGCATCGGCTTCGTTGATGTCGTCAGTGAGCTCGTAGCCTTCCTTCAAGTTGGCAAGGCCGACAGGCGAAATGTTGTTGAGGCAATGTACCTTGTACATGATGGTGTCCTTTCAAAAATGGGACAAAGGGGACTGTCCCCTTTGTCCCACGCACGAGCTGGTAACTAGGCGTTTTCGGCTTCGAACTTCTTCATGAACTCGACCAGAGCTTCGACGCCGGCCTTGGGCATGGCGTTGTAGATGCTGGCGCGCATGCCGCCGACGCTGCGGTGGCCCTTGATGTTCTCAAGGCCGGCAGCCTTGGCCTCGGCCACGAACTTGGCATCCAGGTCCTTGTCGCCGGTGACGAACGGGATGTTCATGAGGGAGCGGTCTTCCTTGGCGGCGGTTGCCTTGAAGAGTTTGCTCTGGTCCAGATAGTCGTACAGGAGCTGGGCCTTCTCGACGTTGCGCCGCTTGGCGCCCTCGAGACCGCCGTTCGCCTTCAACCACTTGAACACGAGGCCGCAAATGTAGATGCCCCAGCACGGAGGCGTGTTGTACAGGCTTTTCGCGTCGGCCTGGGTCTTGTACTGAAGCATGGTGGGAACGTTCGGCAGCTCTTCTTCGGGGATGAGGTCCTCGCGGATGATGACGATAGCCACGCCGGCGGGGCCTACGTTCTTCTGGACGCCGCCGAAGATGACGCCGTAGTCTTCAACGTTGACGGGCTCGCTCAGGAAGCAGGACGAAACGTCCGCGACCAGCGGTTTGCCTTTGGTGTCGGGAAGTTTGTGGTACTTGGTGCCGTAAATGGTCTCGTTCTCGCAGATGTAGACGTAGTCGGCGTCGTCGTCGATTTCCAGAGCGTCCACGTCGGGAATGTAAGAGAAGGTTTTGTCCTCGGAGCTGGCGATGCAGCGGGCGTCGCCGAACTTCTTGGCCTCCTTCCAAGCCTTCTTCGACCAGGAGCCGCTGACGATGTAGTCGGCCACGCCGGTCTTCATCAGGTTCAACGGAACCTGGGCGAACTGCATGCTGCCGCCGCCCTGCAGGAACAGGACGCGGTAGTTGTCAGGAATGCCCATGAGGTCACGCAGATCCTGCTCCGCCTCGGTGATGATTTCCTCAAACATCTTTGAACGGTGGCTCATCTCCATGACTGACATGCCGCAGCCCTTGTAATCAAGCATATCATTTGCAGCTGCTTGCAGAACCTCCTCAGGCAGCACAGCGGGGCCGGCCGAGAAATTGTAAACTCTGCCCATATCGATGACCTCCTTTTCGTTATTCGTTGTTTATCGATACGCAGTCGTCATCCGTCAGGGGGTGACTAAGTTGGCATTATAGTCCAATTCCTACCAATTTGGTCTACTTTATTGGGTCAAAGTGATTTTTTTCACAAGCGGTTCTTATCGCCGCCTTAAAACCGCAGTTCCACCTGTGGCAAGACCTGTCCGAAGCCGGCTCGAACGTCCGTTCACGAAACTCAGGAAGGGGCCCTCGGTTCCGAAGAGCCTGGCGCGTTAAGGTGTTGGCTCCATATTGGGCATACGCCGGCCATGGCAAAACAGGAGTCACCCCCACTACCTGGCACGCACGAATCGCGGATGGAACCCGACGGTTCCTGGTCGTGCAGAATAACAGTAACGTGGTTATAACCACATACTTCCGCCTGCGCGCTCCCTATGATTCCTATTGTGGGTCGAAGAGCGCGGCTGAAAAACGATTCGCGGCCGCTCGCGACCCTATCTATATATTGGTTACTTGAAGGGGGACCGTACCTATGGAGAACATGTTCTGCTTCCAATGCGAACAGACCGCCGGCTGCACCGCCTGCACCGGAAAGGCGGGCGTCTGCGGCAAGACCGCCGAAGTCGCCATCGATCAGGACGAGCTGACCGGTGCGCTCATCGGATTGGCTGCCACGTGCAAAGCCGCCGGCACGCAAACCGCAACCGCGACGAAACTCCTGGTGGACGGACTGTTCGCCACTGTGACAAATGTGAACTTCGACGGCGCCTCCATCGATTCGCTCATTGAGCGCGTCCATGCTGAAACCGCCGCCATCGCGCAAGCCGAAGGCATCGAGGCCGCTGCGGACTACCCGCTTGCCGAGCTGTGGTCCGCCGACGAGGACATCCGCTCTCTCAAGTCGCTCATCCTGTTCGGCCTGCGCGGCATGGCGGCCTACGCCTATCACGCGCGCGTGCTCGGCCGCACCGATGCAGCCGTCGATGCGTTCTTCGTCGAAGCCCTGGCGGCCCTGGTCCAGCCGGGCACCATGGACGACCTGCTGCCCCTGGTGTTGAAGGTAGGCGAAGTCAACCTGACCTGCATGGGCATGCTGGACGCCGCCAACACCGAAACCTTCGGCACGCCCGAACCCACCGAGGTCACCCTCAACGTCGAGGCCGGCCCGTTCATCGTGATCACCGGCCACGACCTGTACGACCTGAAGCTGCTGCTTGAGCAGACCGAGGGCAAGGGCATCAACGTGTACACCCACGGCGAGATGCTGCCGGCCCACGCCTACCCCGAACTGAAGAAGTTCTCCCACCTCAAGGGCAACTTCGGAACCGCCTGGCAGAACCAGAAGCGCGAGTTCGACAACCTGCCGGCCCCCGTCCTGTTCACCACCAACTGTCTGATGCCGCCCAAGGACAGCTACGCCGACCGCGTGTTCACCACCGAGATGGTGGAATACCCCGGCACCGTCCACATCGGCGAGGACAAAGACTTCACGCCGGTCATCGAGAAGGCCCTGGAGCTGGGAGGATTCTCCGAGGAGCAGCATTTCACGGGCATCAACGGCGGCGACCACGTCCTTACCGGGTTCGCGCAGGGCACGGTTCTCGGCGTGGCCGACACGGTTGTCGACGCCGTCAAGTCGGGTGCCATCAAGCATTTCTTCCTGGTGGGCGGATGCGACGGCGCACGCCCGGGCCGCAACTACTTCACAGACTTCGTGAAGGCCACTCCCGATGACACCGTCGTGCTGACGTTGGCCTGCGGAAAGTACCGGTTCAACGACCTTGACCTGGGCACCATCGGCGGACTGCCGCGCCTGATGGACGTCGGCCAGTGCAACGACGCCTACAGCGCCATCCAGATCGCCGTGGCGTTGGCGAACGCTTTCGGCTGCGGCGTGAACGAGCTGCCGCTGTCCATGGTGCTTTCCTGGTACGAGCAGAAGGCGGTGTGCATCCTGCTCACGCTACTGTACCTGGGCATCACCAACATCAAGCTGGGCCCGACGCTGCCGGCGTTCGTGAGCCCCGCGGTGTTGGACTTCCTGGTGGAGCAGTTCCACATCGCCCCGACGACCACCGTCGAGGCCGACCTGGCCGAACTGCTCGGCTAGCAACCGCCGTCTCCCCTCCTTTTCAGATGGAAAGGGCCGGATGCAACGTCCGGCCCTTTCCATTATTAAAGAGAGAACGCATTGCCGCCGATCGGATCAAACCGATATAGAGGAAGCGTAGCACCGCAGATGTCGCGCTACCTCGGGTCTTCAGGAAACAGCAGCTCAAGCAGATGAACGCCTGTTTTGCCGCCCATGTTTATGCCTCCGTTGCAGAACTTGCAGTAGCACACCGTCCGTTCAGTTTCGATTTGACGACAATGTTGTTGGAAATGCCTGATTTGCTCTTCGTGCTCCATCGGGGTGAACATGTGCGGGAACCTCACGACATACCGCTCGTGCGCAAGAGCCGCATTGCTCTCGGTACAGGGCGCAAGCAGGTTCACGCCGCAGCCGAAAGCGTACAGGGCATCATCCAGGATGCCGTTTCCGCCCAACAAGATGCCGAAAAACCCACCGTTGAGCTGGTGGTAAACACCGTGAAGAGCCCCATTTTCGCGAACACCGTGCAGTCGAGCATGGCCGGCGCCTTGGCTGGCGCAGGCATCAACGTCGAGGTCACGAGCGTGGGCGAGGCCAGTGAAGACGCAAGCCCCCTCTCAGGCATGATCGGCGTGCAGATGGCAGTCATGCCGCTCATGGTGCTATCGCTGACAATGTCGCTCATCGCCTTCGTGGTTCTGCATGTGCAAGACACCGAGCGCACGCATGCGAGCAAGGCTCGCATGACCGGCATCCAGGTTGCGTATGCGCTGGTCGCATCACTGGTTGCCGCGCTCGCCGCCTTCGGCATCGTGTCGTGGCTCAGGGGCTTGGGCGTGCCCGCGCAGGCCATCCTGCTGCTGTGGCTCGCAAGCTTCTGCATCATGCTGGCGAACTTTGGCCTGCTCAGCATTTCTATCCCGCTCGGCGCGCTCGTTATGGTCTGTGTGTTCGCGCTCGGCATGGGCACGGCCATCCTGCCGCCCGAAATGCTGCCGACGTTCTGGGCCGACTGGGTGTACCCGTGGGGCCGCAGGTTTCCATCGGCAACGGCCTGCGCAGCATCATCTACCTGGGCAGCGGACCTTTCGATGCAGGAGTTGCTCGCCTGATTGCCTGGGGCTGCGTCGGCCTGGCCGCCCTTGCGGTCGGAGTTTTCATCCCTTCGCACAAGAAGACCGCATAAAGCGCCCCAACATAGTCGTCGTCAAAAAAGAGCTGGTCGCACGTTGCATACGGCCAGCTCTTCGGTTTATTTCCCTATGCGCTCGGTTCTGATGCTCGATTCGGGTTTTCGGCTGATACGGCAGATTCCCTCATGCATGTTCGACATGCTTTGATTGAGGCACACGTCCTGCTGTCGAGGATTGGACCCGCATCGATTCATACTTGCCAAATAAAATATTACAGCGTAATATTACGTCGCACTAAACATTCGACGAAGGCTAACCTATGGGCTACGATTTCGACAAGACGCACGAAAGCATACTGGAAAGCGCTGCGCGGCATTTCTTGGACGCAGGGTTTGCCGGCGCCTCCATCCGGCAGATTTGCAGAGACGCCGGCGTGACGAACGGGGCGTTCTATGCTCATTTCGAAAGCAAGGATGACCTGTTCGCCAGCCTTGTAGAGCCAACACTGGAAGGCTTGAACAACCTGTACGGCGCCGAGGCATCCCGTTTTCGGGAAATCCACAGCACCGACGACGTGCTGGAGGCCCTTGACCTCGCATTTTCCGCTGACGAAGCCATCATTCGCTACATCTACGACCACGCCGAAGCGTTCAATCTGCTGCTAAAAGCGAACGGCGGAACCTCGTATGAGCAGCTCCCAGACAGCATCGCCGAAACGGAAAAAGAAAATACGCTCGCCTTCTTCGAACTGTGCAAGCCGTTCGTCAACAAACCGGAGAACATCTCAGGCAGCATCGCCGCACAGGCCAGCACATTCATCGTCAAGACCGTCTTCGACTGTCTGCTTTCCGGCAAATCCGAGAGCGAGGCCATTCGCGAGGCACAGCTGGCGTCGGAATTCTGCCTTGCTGGGTTGAAACAGATTTGGGGCATTTAACAGGTATTTTGAGGCTTGGTATGTGCCAGGCCTTCTTTTATACATATGAGTTAGCCACGACTAATTTTTAAGAGAAAGAGAGGAGCTTCGAATGAAACCATCATCCATCGTTCGCGTGCTGGTCGCATCCCTCGTTTATCTGGCGGTTTACCCTCTCGCCTCGTCAAGCGGTCTCATTCATCCGGCGTGCTACGCCTACGCGGGCACGGTAACCCCTTTGCTTTTCGCGTTCGTATACCTTTATGCTTCCGCCAATATGCAATGTTTCGGGGCCGCCGCAATCCCGAATGGAGTCCTCCTGGTCATCGGGCTTGTCACAGGCGAAGGGGGCCTCGGTTTTGTCGTCATCATTATCGCGCTTACTGCAATTGCCGAGGTCATTCGCGCACTTTGCGGTTATAGCACCTTGAAAGGGGTGCGGCTGAGCTTCATCCCCTTCGCGTTTTCGTTCTATGCGTACTCCGCCCACTGGTGGACAGACACCGCAGGATCGCTTGCTGCCGCCGTTGCGGAGATGCCCGCAGGCTATGCGGACACGATGGCTCCCGTCATCGACAACACGCCGATGCTGGTCGTCATGCTGATCCTTGTGATTCCTGTCGCTTTGCTAGCAATCAGGCTTGCCGAAAAGGTTCTTAAGAAGCAGGCGGCGGAGCTCGAATAGTTCGTTCGACCCTATGGCGGCCGCCGTTTTTTTGGTGGCTGCCATAGGAACCAAATCGATATTGCTAGAACTTTTATTGTTGTTTTTACACCTTATTTATCAGGCATTTTGCATATTATTCCAGGTCATCAAACGGTTGCAATACGAACATCCGTTTGTTATCATGCTTTCACGACATCGGGTCGAAGGGGCCTTCTAAAACACCCGCACCCCGTTGTCGAGTTTCGCGGCTGAGAGCCCTCCCGCCAGATAGTCGTACCATACGTGTTACAGCTCTCTAACCCACATTCCGGGGACAACCTTCCAATTTATCGAAGGGGCACGTGTGTCGCGCGACTTCTGCTGCGTTGCTGCATGCCCCGCACGTTCGGCTGCATGCATGTGGCCAGAGAGGAGCTCGCCATGAGCGAAAAGAACCGTCCGTCGTCCATCGACAAAGCCCAAGCGCATCCGTACCCGGATATGAGCTACCGGGAAGCAGAAGGCATACCCAATATTGAGCCGCTGTTCAACGATGCTTTCATTCGGATATTCGGGCGAGAAGAATCCCGCGGTATCACGCGCAGTCTCATTAATGCCGTGCTTTCGCACGCAAACATTGAACCGATCGACGAAATCGTATCAATCGAAGCCGAGCACACCTCGTTGGAAGGCAGCATCAACTGCAAAGCCCCGCGTATGGATGTAAGAATCATCGCGACGAACCGCAGGGTCATCGACTTCGAGGCGCAATGTTATCCCGAAGACATCGAAAACCGATCGCTGTTATATGCGTCGCAGCTCATGTCCGCAAATACTATGCGTGGTACCAAATTCAAGGATATTCCCCAGGTCATCGTCATCACCCTCCTCGACGACGCTGCGCTGTTCCCGGATACCTCCGAATATGTGAGCACATGCCAACTTGGCTGGCACAACGATGGCAAACAGATCCAGGCAACGGACAGGATGCTGTTCGTGCTCGTTGAACTCGAGAAAGTGCGCAAGCGGTATAATCTGCTTGATGATGAGGTTCTCGGCGACGAGCTGCTCTCGTGGCTGTACCTCCTCACATCAGGGTTCAACAAATCCGAGGAGGCGAGTGCCATCATGGATGCATTCCCCGATATCGAAGAGTTCGCGAAAATGTACGGCTATGCGCTCAACGACCCCAAGGTTGTCCGGGCTTATGCCGATTTCGAGTCTGCCGAACGCGAATACCAGTCTCGCAAGGACTATTTCGAGCGAGTCGAACGCGAAGCAAAAGAGCGCGGCTTCAAGCAGGGTCAAGAAGAAGGGCTCGAAATAGGAATCGAGCAAGGGCTTCAACAAGGTCTTGAGCAAGGTCTTCAGCAAGGTCTTCAGCAAGGTCTTCAGCAAGGTCTTCAGCAAGGTCTTCAGCAAGGCCTTCAGCGGGGACTTGAACAGGGGCTTGAGCAGAGCATCGCAGCGCTCCGGGCCGTCGGCATGGACGAAGCCGCTGACCTGCTGGAACATCAGGCTGGTACGAACAGGGCCTAGCATGTAGCATGCAACAGCCCTTACGAGCAAGAAGGCGCGGTGTTGAAAACCGAAAATCCAGATGAGAAGGACCGCAAACCCTTCACGTAATTCAGTTTTCACACATAAAGACAGCGGGTCAGAAAGTAGCTTCTGACCTGCTGTTTAACAACAGATCATAAGGGTATCAACCCTGGCCTCAGGATTGCAAACGCAGAGGGCTACCCTATACGCCACCCTTCAGCCTGCGCGCGTACCTCGACGAAGCGTCGATAAGTGCCTTCTTCGGCCACGAGCTGCGCATGTGTGCCCTTCTGCACAACGCGTCCGCCATCCACGACCAGAATCTGATCGGCATGTTCGATGGTCGCCAGGCGATGCGCGATGACAACAACCGTCTTCCCGTGCGTGAGTTCGGTTAAAGCCTGTTGCACCATACGCTCGTTCTCGGGGTCGATGGACGCTGTCGCCTCGTCCAGAATGACGATCGGCGCATCCTTCAGCAAGGCCCGCGCAATGGAGATGCGCTGACGCTCGCCGCCCGAAAGGCTCGTGCCGCCCATCTTGACTACGGTGTCGTAACCTTGCGGAAGCTCCATGATGAAGTCGTGGCACTGTGCCCGCTTGGCCGCCTCGACCACCATTTCGTGGGTTGCGCCCTCGCGGCCGAAAGCGATGTTGGCCTCGATAGTGTCGTCGAACAGGTACACGTCCTGGAACACCATCGAGAAGTTGCGCAGCAGGCTGTCGACGGTGAATTCGCGTACGTCGTGGCCGCCGATGCACACCGCGCCGGAATTCACGTCGTAGAAGCGTGCCATCAGGCTGGATAGCGTCGTCTTGCCCGAACCGCTCGGGCCGACGATAGCGGTCGTTGTGCCTTCGGGAATATCGAACGACACGTCGTGGATGACTTCGCGACCATCGTAGGAGAAGCTCACGTCGTCGAAGACGATGTCATAACGGTCCAGCTTCATGTCGCTGCCATCGTCGTCGATGAACTCGGCATGTTCGACGGCTTGGATGCGATCGAGCGAATCATTCAGGTCCGCGAACATGTGCGCAGCGTCGGAGAGTTTGATGATGGGTGTGAATATCGTCATGGAGACCAGCACGACGCCGGCGAACATCCACAGCTCCAGCTGCCCTGCGACCAGTGCCGCAGCGGCGACGGCGGGCAACACGGCCGAAGCGACCGTGAGGATGATGCGATGGACGGTCGCGGGTGCGGTAAAGCCGTACTCGATTGCGATGCGCGCTTTCTTCAACTCCTCATTCGCTGCGTGGTAAGGCGCCAGGCCTTCCTTTGTCGCTCCATAGGATTTGATGGTTCCGAGCCCCTCGTACAGCCCGATGACCGCTCCGGAAAGATGGTCGGTCGCACGTCGCGCTGCGGGGGTGAGCCGTGCGGCATTGCGGTTGATGGCCCTCAGCGTGAGCGTCGCAAGCGCAATGGCCGCAACAGAGACAACGCCCGCAAGCGGACACACGGCGAACAGCCATGCGGTAATGAGAGCTGCAGCGATGTAGCCGCCGAGGGCCGCGTCGGCCTGGCGGACAGCCTCGAGCTCGACCACGTTCAGGCTCGTCGTGACCGTGGAAAGAATGTCACCCGTCTTCACGTTTTGGAAATAGCCGAGCGAAACGCGCTTCAGAACCTCGCCGATTTCGAGTCGTGTGGCCGCACCTCGCTCGTAGCCGACGCTTTCCTGTTGCGTATCCTTAACGAACCAGGCGATTGCACGAACGATCATGCACGCTCCGATTGCACCGAGTGCCATCCAGGCTACGCTCGCATCCAGCGACTGTTGACCACGCGCGACGTCGATGAGCTGCCCGAGCACCCATGCCGCCACGAAAAGGGGCATGCAGGTGGCTGCCGCGATGAGTATCTCGATAAGGAACCCGGCAATCACGCGACCCCTCAGGTCTCCAGCCCACGAAAGGATCCTCTTGAACACAGCAATCATCGCACATCACCTCCCTTCCTATCGCTTGCAGGCGTTGCTTCGAGCAGTTTCTCTTGTCCGTCGAGCGCGTCCGCACCGTACGCATCGTTCGAGCCGGCCGCCCAGTTGGCCGCCCCGATGTGCGCCTGCCACATGTCGCGATATAAGGCGCATTCCTCCAAAAGCTGCTCATGGGTACCGCGGGCGACGATCCTCCCGTCGTCCACAACGCAGATGACATCGGCCTGCACGATCGTCGAAAGCCTGTGGGCGATAACGAGAAGCGTCTTGCCCTGCGAAAGCGAAGCCACCGATTTCTGGATGCGCGCCTCGTTTTCGGGGTCGGCGAACGCAGTTGCCTCGTCGAACACGATAATGGGAGCATCTTTCAGGATGGCGCGCGCAATGCAGATGCGTGTTTCGACGGTTTCGCCGAAAACAGCACCATTGCTATCAGCACGAACGGGTGCTTGTCAACCAATTGGGGAAAGGGGCTGCTCGTTGAAGGAACTAGGGAATTAATCATCCAGAAAAAGCCCTATGCAATAGTTGTCTGCGGAAGAGAGCTAGAAGATCTGAACAACTTGTTCGATAACGTTATCTACTATCCTTCGTACTCTCAGCGATGGCATGAGAGGAGCCGCCATGGGAAGTAGGGGGACATTTATCAAAGAGGGAGGCTTCTCCAAATATCAATGGCACTCGACGGGCTTGCTATACGGAACAAAGGTGCTGCAACGCAATGATCCGAACTCTCGGATTGGGCTACCTGACCTATCAAACACCCCAGGAACTGCTTATGTAGCCGTGAATCAAAACGGCAAGTTTCACCAGTTCAGGCAATATAATGACGACCGTATCCCAAAGCTTGATATTGATTACGGAATAGATACGCCGTTGACGGGCAAAGACAGAAGAGCCATTCATATCCACGAGTACGTTGATGGCGCTCGAGGGAAGGGTAGGTTCTTGACGGACGAAGAATATGAAAATACAAGAAATACTTCGTGGGAATCGAGAAACAATGAGGGGTATGTCACTAGAGGAATTCAAGGAGACCCTTGCCGAGGGTTGGGAGATTGATTTCACGATAGGAGAGACAAGCTATCACTATCAACGCTCGTGCCAGGACGGTGTATTCCAGCTGTATCTCACGACCGAAAGCGAAACGCTTTATGAAACGGAGACGAGCGACATGGCTGAATCTGTCGACGAACTGTTGGCGTTAGCCATCTACGACGGCAAAACCATCGATCAACTCGAAGGGGTGATAAAGGTCATTTCGTCTTCGTAATACAGGAGTCGTTCTTGCGACTATTTCAACATGGTTTGGCTCCATCATCCCAACGTTAACCGGTGCACAACGCTAGTTAACGTTGGGTGCACACCAATATGACACCGCGAAAGGACTTTTCCTTTCTTAAACGATCCCGCAGATAAGGCACAAGGGGAACCCAAACGAACAACACGGTGATCGATGATCGTGTCACTTGTGCGGTGTACCTAGGACAGAGAGTCATGCTAGGAATGCGTCCTGAAGATTCTGCAGCATTCTTAAGTGAAAACGAGATAGAACTCGAAGGGTCTCCCAGACAACGCCACCTCGCAGGGTTCGACCCCCTTCTGTTTGCCCATAAAACAACAAAAGGCCCGAAAGGCCTTTTGGAGAATTTGGTGGAGCATAGGGGGATCGAACCCCTGACCTCAGGCTTGCAAAGCCCGCGCTCTCCCAGCTGAGCTAATGCCCCGTTTTCAATAAACGCCCCACCGGCTCGTGGCTCACGATGGGGCGTTTATTAGCGGAAAGTGGTGGGCCCGAATGGATTTGAACCAGCGACCTCACGCTTATCAGGCGTGCGCTCTAACCAACTGAGCTACGGGCCCGCGAAAAACGCTTAGCTAGAATACCGCTCAGAACCCCCTTATGCAAGGATTTTGTTCTGAAGTTTTATTCGAATCACAACTTCACCACACGTGTAAGTCACAGCACAGGACCGAGAAGTCGGCAATGCAGGACCACCGTCCGAAGCGGGGCGGCTATACTGATAATACCTATGATTGGCCATGGCCCCGAACGGTCGATCGCATGCAGGAGGCGCACATGAACACGCACAGCAAATCCAAACGGAACGACAACCTCTGCGGATATCCGGATGCCCCGTCCGAAAAGGATCTGCTCGGCATCCAGAAGTACTGCAACAGCCTGGCCGAGTTCATTTCGAAATGCGAAACGCCTATGACGCTCTCCATCCAAGGCGACTGGGGGTCGGGCAAGACCACCGCGCTCAAACTGATCGCCCAGGCGTTGGAGAGCCGCTACCATGACCTGGTTCCGCAAATCGTCTGGTTCAACACCTGGCAGTACTCTGCATTAGGCCTTGGCGACAACCTGACGTTGGCCCTGATGGAAAGCCTTGCCTCGAAGCTGGGCGAAATGACGCCCATCGAACAGGACAGCGTGCTCGGCCGCATTCCAGAAGCGTTGCGTAAGGTGTGCAAAGGCGCGACCAACGGTGCTGCAGCTGTTGCGTTGTCGCTGGTAGAAGCTAATTTCGGATCGGTTGTCCTCAATTCGATGTCGGGAGCCTTCCTGGACCAAGACAGTAAAGAAAGCCCATCGAAGGTGGTCGAGAACATCAAGCCGAGCATCGCGCAGTCGATCAAGGACGCCATCGGCCAGAACAGCGGCAGACGCATTGTGGTGCTTATCGACGATCTGGACCGGCTGAACCCCCGAATCGCCGTGGAGCTGCTGGAAGGCATCAAGAACTTCCTCGACTTCGAGAACTGCGTGTTCGTGCTGGCCGTCGATGACAAGGTGGTCTACCAAGGTATCGAAAGCAAGTACGGCAAAGATTTCGGCAAGAAGAAGGAGTTCTTCGACAAGATAATCCAGCTGCCTTTCGTGCTGCCTATGGGCCAGTACCGCATCGAAACCTATCTTGAGCAGGAGTTCGGTGTGGACAAGGCACGGGTCGGCGACTACAAGAAGGCCATCACGTCGGTCACGCCCTTCCGCAACAACCCGCGCAGCATCAAACGCGTGTTCAACCTGCTGCAGCTCTACACCATCGTAGCGGGCGACGTTATAGAAACCGAACGTCAGAGGTTTTTCCTGTTCCTTATCCTGCTCATCCAGATGGGCGAACGCTACCGTGACGAAAACGCCGCAGACACCGTTACCAAGGACGGCAAGACCTACGACAAGACGTACAACGGGCTCGTGAACAGCGCGAAGAACAGCAAGGACGCTTCGGAATTCAAGAAATACATGAAGCATTGCTATCCGGATGTTCTGGAAATCGTCTCCGCGAAAGCCGACGGCGAAGATGAAGACGGGCTGGATGAATTCATCAATCTGGTGGTGCAGATCGGCAAGCTGACGAACCCTGTTCCCGCAGGAGAACCCGCCGACCTGACCTGCCCGCCGTGGGCCGAGCCGCTAAAGGCTGTGTTCGACGCGTTCGTCGCCAGCGACGCATACCAGGTGGAAGCCATCGCCGACCGGATCAACGTCAGTGACGAATCAGGTAGCGTGGTCTGTTCCATTCGCAACAAACCCAGCATCGACCAGGGCAAATCCCATATGAACATCGTCATAAAACCCGATGCCAACGGAGTCATTGCGCTGCGGGAACTTCCGAGGGAAGATGCATTGCACGGCTTCGGCGTTCGGTGGGACGGCGGTCCTGCCGACATCATGACCATATGCGACATCACCAAGAACAGCGATGTGGCCTATCTTCTGGAAACGCTGCGCGGTTTTGGGTTCAACATCTAACGCGGGCCGGAGGAATCGCAATCTAATAGAATACGCGGCTCTTGACGAAATCATGCGAGGCATTCTAGACGTTCCATCTGAGGAAACTTCGCAAAGACGAACCTAACCGACGAACTCGCCAGAGGAAGCTTTTGACTGGTTCCTGTAATACTGCAAGCGCTCTACGGCCTTGTAATAGGCCCTGTTGAACAAAGCTGGATCGTTGAACACCGCATACAGCAGGGCGTTGCAGGCAAGATGGACACCGTCCCTCGCGCGCTCGCCTTCCCAAAGCACGGCGAACTCCTCTGTTGCGTCCAAGGCCTGGGAATATTCCTCATCTGACATGTCGTCGTACAGGCCGCGTTCCGCATTGGCGGTAAACACGAGCCCAGGATTGACGAAGCCATCGCGACCGTAAGCGCCTGTCACGTCGTTAAATGACGCGATGACGCCGACCAGCTCCATCAGCGGTTCCATTCGGGGTTTGATCAGCTTGTTCGGCGCCGCGGATGCCCGCGTGCCACACCCGGAGGCGCGTGCCTTCTCCACACTTCGAACCAAATCGTCGAAGGGCACGCCTTCGGATGCTTGCGGTCCGATGCCTTTGATGAAATTCCGCAGTTGCTTCGTTTCGAAAGATTCGTCGGGTTCGGCCGTTTCGGGAAGCAGCTCCCAGGTATCCAGGCCGGTATGTTCGGATTCCATATGGCTCCTTTCTCGAGGTGGGTGGACCGACGGACGTCCACCCACACGGCTTGCAACAGATAAAACGCTATGTGGTTACGCACACAGCCGAGCGTCTTGCGCCGGATCCGCTTCGCTGGATGCATAGGCCTCGACAAGGCTGTGGTAGCGCGGATGCTCCTTCAGCTCGTAACGATGCACCTGTTTGCCGCGACGTCCGCGTTCGAAAAGCCAGGCGTGGTCGAGGGGCATGTCGAGAATGGTTTCCAGCGTGCGATGGGCTTTTTTGGCGATAAGCTCGGCGGTTTCCACATCCTGTCCGCCCAGGTACAACAGGTGGTCGCAGCCGTTCAGGATAGTGGTCGCCTGAGCGTGGGAATACATGGTTTCCAGCTGCGTGATGGATTGAAGCACGATGCTCACCGCTATGTTGCGGGACCGGATGACCGATATGATGTTGTCGAAATCGGGAATCACGCAGTTCGTGGCGAAGTCGTCCAGATACATGCGCACTGGAACCGGCAGCGCGAAACCGGGGCATTCCCTATCCGCATAGTCGCACAGCGCCTGCAGGGCCTGGGTGTAGAACAGGTTCACCATGCGGTCCATGGAGCGGTCCGTGTCGCTGACGGTAAGGAATACCGCCGTTTTCTCACGGCCTAGGGACGTGAAGTCGATGCGCTCCTTGCGGGAAAACATTTCGATTGCGGCACCGGTGGTGTACGGATCGAGCTTTTCGGAAAGGATGCCAAGAATGCTTGCGTACATTTGCGGTGCGCCAACGGTCGGACGGAAAGAGTTCCACTTGCGCGCGGTGTAGCTGTTGGGATACCGCTTGGAATTCTCGTCGAGCATCAGCTCAGTGCGACCCTGCGGATCATACGTGTGCTCGCGGGCGCTGGTGCCTTCCAGCATCTTCATCACGTATTCCAGCGTGCGCTCTTCGGGACGCAGGCGTTCGACCACACACCCGATGAAGCAGTTCAGCAGATTACGGGCGGCCAGGTCCCAAAACGGCTGGCGCTCATCTTCAAAAGGCGTAAGCGCCGCACTGATTTTCTGAATATCCTGTTCATTCGGACGTTTGGTCTTCTTGTCGTAGCGGACGTAGTCCAGCGGGTTGTAGCCGCAGTTGCTACCTTCGTTGGTGAAGTCGATGTTGATGACGCGGTATCCAGCCGCGGACAAGGCCGGCCCCACCTCGCAAAGCAAGCTGCCTTTGGTGTCGGTCACGATGATGGATTCCGTCATCTGGAGCAGATTGGGCTTCACGTAGTAGCGGGTCTTGCCGGAACCGGTGGGCCCGACAATCAGGTCGTTGTTGTTCAGGTGCGTGGCGCGGGTGTCGTTGGACACGGTTTCGCCTTGGGCGAGAATGCGCTCGCCGAAAGATTGGGCCGGCCGATTGGCGGAGGCTTCGATATGTTTGATCATGCGAGATCCTTTCTCTAACCGATTGGGAAAGTTCAGGTAATTGCGCCAGGGTTAAAGGCGCCCCTCTCGGTTAGAAGGTCCTGATGACGCGGTCAGCCAAGCCGTATGCCACCGCCTCTTCCGCCTCGAAATACGCATCGTGAGCGGTGGTTTCCAACACCTCGTCGATGGTTTTGCCCGTGTGCTCGGCTATGATCTCAGCCGTGATGTCGCGGGTGCGCATGAGGTTGTCGGCAATGGTTTTTACCTCCAGGGCGCTACCGCTTACGCCACCTTGTAGGAGCGGATCGTGAATCATCACGCGGGAATGCGGCAGCATGTCGCGCTGGTCGCCGGAGATGAAGAGCAACGCGGCCATGCTGCCCGCCATCCCCAAGCAGACGGTGCGGACGGGACAGCTCACGGCGCGCATCGTGTCGTAAATGGCCAGTCCGCTTTGCACCTCGCCGCCAGGACTGTTGAAGAAGATGGTGATTTCGGCGGCGGGGTCTTCTTTCTGCAGGTAGCGAAGCTGGAGGCACAGCGAGTCAGTCTGGGCTGCGTCGATGGGGCCGATGCAGGCGATTTCGCGGTCGGCCAACATCTTGTCGACGATGCGGAAGGTGTCGTAGCCGCGGTTGGACTCCTTGATGATGTTAGGCGTATCGGCTGACGAGATGTTCATATTCGGTTCCTTGTCTCTCGTTCGAGGTCTTCGTTCGTCGCTGGGGTTCGTTTCGTTATGGATTAAGCTTCTGATCAGGAGATACATGCTGTTGCTTGGATAACGCGCCAAGCGAATCGGTGCGAACGTCACCATGTTCGGGCTCCGCACTGCACCTCATACGTTCGCGTCTTAGGTGCGGAAGACATGCCGGGGTAAGGTTCATGGCAACCGCATCGGATCGGTTCCGATTCGTGCCGGACCCTCCCCTTCAAGGGCGCAGCAACCGGTTGCCCTGTATTCAGTTTTCAAGATGCAAACCCACAGGGGCACAACAGCGGCGCAAGCCGTAGACCAGCAATCGGCCACACGAATCACGCTGCCGCAAGGGGCATGAGAGCGCACGAATGCACTGCTCTCATCCTCCACTATGCAATTGTTTAGAACTGAGGCGAATAAAACGTGTCTCGAAAGTTGTAGATACGATTTAACAAGGAGCCCTATTGAAAGGGCTTCAACGGGTGGAGTGAGGATACTCCCCTCATCCGGCTTCGTCTGTCCCTAAACATGGTCTACATATTTTCTACACATTTAGCAAGAGACAGTCGTCGGGATGTCCGAATGTGTCAGTAGGGACGTTTACTACTGTCACATAAAAATCGGAAGCATTGTGTCAATTGGAAACGTCCCTACTGACACAAAAAGAGCGGCCTCCGTTGATGGAGACCGCTCTGATTCACGATGGAGCGGGTGACGGGACTCGAACCCGCGAATGCGAGCTTGGGAAGCTCGTGCCTTACCACTTGGCGACACCCGCGTAAGTCAGAATCTTAGCACAGTTACCGTAGTCCGGAAGGTTTTCATTCGGGTTTGCCTCCCCCACACACGATAAACCCAGAGTAAACAACAACCAAGATCGTGCTGGCACCTACGAGACGCACGTTGCGTTCCATATAAAGAAACCCGCATGGCGCGGGTTTCAAAATCAACGTGCTTGAGCGGCGCTACTTCTTGATAGCGCCGATACGACAAATGGTGGTACCGCAGTCAGGGCAGGTGCCCTTCGTGATAGGCTTGCCGTTCTTTGTAGTGCTCTCGACCGGATTCTGCATCTCCTTCTTGGTCTTGCACTTCACGCAGTACGCTTCAATGGCCATCTTGGTTGCCTCCATATCTCTTTCTGACATGTGCGGTTGCGGCCTTGGGCCGTTACTGTTTGCTTATGATACCCCATCCATCAGCATTATTATGGTAACGGTTAAGTTTGTGTAGAAAATAGCTCCGTTTTATTAATCTATATATTTCTATAAATACTTTCACCTGCTATTTCACAACTATACATTGTACGGATACAAAAGGGTGCCCGTAGGCACCCTTTATAAAACGGTTGTCATCTCGAACTAGACGTTCTTCAGAACCTCAATGACGAAGTTGGCGCTTTCCTCCAGCTTCTGGGGATTCACGCCTTCAAGCGTGTCGCCTGCTTCGCCCAGGCCAGCCGGCTTGTCGCCATCCATACCAACCAAGGTGATGGCAGGAAGGTTATGCTTCAAGGCATAGCTCGCAGCGGATTCACGCCAATCAATCTTGGCGGAATGCACATTCACTCCCGTACGCTGTGCGGCCTGGCGAACGAACCGTTTCACGCGGCTCGCAGCGGGACGCTGGAAGATTTCGCCTTCGCTCTCAAGATAGCAGGTGTCGCCGTCGCCCAACGCCTCGAGGTTCACAACAATGGCGCCACGCATATCATCGGCATGTTCGGCCATAAAGGCTTTGATGCCGGCTTGGTCGCTGCCCTGCGAGCCCAGAGCCACGAACCACACCTCGGTGGTCACCTGGTCTGCGCCCGCAAAGGCATATACCTGATCGGCAGTTTCGTCCATATGCAGCGGCAGGCCCTCGAAAGGCGAAGCGATGCTCTTACGCACGTGGCGGTCCTGGCCACCCACGGTGCGGTCTTCGCCGCCGCCAGACAGACGGTCGCGAATGCCGTCGAACGCACCGCCGAGCCACTCATCATCATCCTCGCGGAAGCTTTCCCAACCGCCACGCTCCTTACCGACCTTGCGTGCGTCGAAATCATCGTCGACGCCCAACCAGTCATGCGCGGATTCTTCTTCTTTCTTGTCCTTGCGGCGGAAGCGGTTGAAGAAACGGCCCAAGCGAGACTGAGGCATATCGACGTAGCCCTTGCCTGCGAAGGCACCGGTCTCGGTGAATTCCTCGTCGAAGATGGAGTCGTCGGCATCGTCGATAAAGATGTCATCAGGGTCAACATCGGCAAGCAGCTCATCACCGACCGACGTTGCGGCACCCGTAGCTGCAATGGCCGAGAACGAACCTGTCAGGCTGACATTCGTGTTCGTCTGGCCAGACGACTCGTCCTTGTCGGGGTCATCTTCGATGGAAGGCAACGTGGTCGCCAACAGCTTCTTGGCGGCTTCTTTACCCTGCTGCTCGTTGACTTCGGCCAGCGGCGCGCGCTGCTGCAGCTGGGCCGGATCGATCGCTTCGGTCTTCCCGCCGTAAGAAATGGACGGAATATCGAAGGTGCGGGCCGTATCGGCACGGGCCGCATCGGCGTTGATGGGGGGCATCATGATCGTGGCCTGAGCCTCGGTGCTATCGACCAGAATACGGTCCTTGGTACGCTTGTCAGCCTGGGTCAAGAATGGCAGAGGCTGCGTGACGGCCTTCGACGAGTCAATTTCAGGTTCAGGTTCGGGTTCGGGTTCCGGTTCCGGCTCGGGCTCGGGTTCAGGTTCCGGCTCAGGCTCGGGTTCAGGTTCAGGTTCGGTATCCGACATGACAACCGGCTCAAACTCAGGTTCCACCACAGGTTCTGGTTCGGGTTCAGGTGCCGGCTCAGCAACAGACTCGATCACAGGCTCAACTGCGGCCGGCTGTTCTTCAACCACAACAGGCTCAGCAACAGCTTCGACCTCGGCAACCGGTTCGGGCGCGGGCTCGGGCTCCGGCTCGGGCGCGGCAACCGCAGAGGCTTCGGCAGCTGCGCCAAATGCAGCTGCGGGAACCGTCGGATAGTCGGCATAGCGGGAACGCTGCGTGGTTTCAGGAGCGGCTTGCTCGTCTTTGCGGGCGCGCTGCATGGCCTTCTTGTACCACGCGGGAACGTTCGCATCGTCTTCTACAACCTCAGGCTCGACCACCGGTTCGGCTGCGGGCTCTTCGGCAGAAACGCCCTCTGCAGAAGCTTCCTTCACCACAGGCGCAGACTCGGCAGGCTGCGCAACCGGAGCGGGAGCGGGCTGAACAGGAGCCACGGCATCAAGAGCGGTTTCCTTGTCGATCATATCCTCGACGCTGCCGGCGTCCACGGCGGAACGAAGCTCCTCGAATGTTTCCTGTGAAACAGGAGCGAAAGCTGTGGTAGAACCAGCGGCTGCGGCCTGGGCAGCACTCAGCTGTTCATCCATGTTGTCGCGGTCGACGCGGACCAGGTTGCCCGCGATGTCATACATGGGCTGCTGGGCATCCTTCACGTACGCATCGGGATCGTCGTCCTCATACACGATGGTGGCATCCTGCGGAATAAGCCCCTCGTCGCGAAGGGTGTCCTCGTCATGGGTGATGCCGCGCTGCTCGGTAACGGCCGTGTCGGTCTGGCCTTCGCTCAGGCGTCGGGCAACTTCAAGCAGAACCGCAACGCCGGCCGCATTGTCGTTGGCGGCGTCATTGTAAGGAGCAAACTTCTCAACAACCAGGAAAACAAGCGAAATGGCGATGCAGAGCAAGAAGATGCCTTCGAACACATCGGCGACACCGGCTGCAGTGCCGGTAAGACCGTGGATGAAGAAGGCGCGAATCAGCATGAACACAGGAACAGCGATCATCGACACGGCTGTGGCCTGTTGCAACGGCTTCAGGAAACGGATGACGCCACGGTTGTAATCAAGACGCACTTTGCCGCTGTCGTAGTTAGCCGTAAGAATGACTTTGCGGCGGCGCGTGCCAGCGGCGTTTTCCCTACGCGGCGGATCGTACTTCGCTACCACGTTCTGGCTGACGCCCTTCTTGAAGAACCTCGACAGCACAGGGATGTCGAACATCTCCAAAAAATAGAGAGCCGACGATGCAAGAGCCAGAATCGCAGCAACCAGCTCGGCACGTGAAACAATCATGGCCACGATGGCGGCAACGATCGTCACGCCAAAGCAGATCATCTTGTAGGCGTTGGCCTCGATGCTCGCGCTAAAATCTTCAAGATTGACGGAAAGATGTGCGTCCTTCTGCAGGCGCTCGACAATATACAGCGCGCCTTGCTGCTCTTCCTCCGTACCGTAGGGACGGGGACCGATTTCATCGGCCAGGTACGCTACATGATCAATAGGGTTGCTCATAATGGTTGCCTTACGTTTGCTTCGTTTCTTGCTACAGTTGCGCCTAGTATACACCTAATCTGTCTGCGCCGATGCACCGAGGTACTCCCTCAAAAACTCATCGGATGCAGCAGCGGACGAACGGGCGTTGTAATAAGCGTTGCGAGGTTCTTCCATCTCCTCGTCATACGCGTCCAATATCAGGTCTTTTGGATCTTCGGGAATACTCTTCAGCAGCTCAAGCGCCTCTGCGTCGGCCTGGTTGTACAGTTTGTTCTGCTCGTCGGCGGTGGATTTGTCTTGAATGTATATGGCTGCATCGCTGGCCAGCGCATACTCGTTTTCTTCAATCCTCTTATATATGTAAGACTCGATGGCGTCCAACCCGTCCACGTCGTAGATGTCCCGCACCGCCGACAGCTGGTCGAGCGCCGTGTTGAAGGTACTGATGGCCTCGTAGGTCAGCTGTTCGGATTGCTCGGTGTTCTCGGGTGTGGAATCCGCCACCAGTGTGGCGGATTGTTTCATGGTCTCTTCGCCGGCAAGCACCGTGGCCCAGCATTCATCCAACGCCTCCATGGCCTGAACGGTCCGGATGTCCGCTTTCAGGATGATTCCGCCGTATTCGAACATCTCCAGTCGGGCCTGGGCAGCCTTCTCCACCTGGCCGGCGGCTTCCTTATCCTCGGAGTCCCACATGTTTATATCGGCGTCCGTCGCAAAGCTAAGCGCCGCGTTTACGTGCGTTTCCGCAGTTGGGATGCTGTTTATAATGGTTTGCAGATCATCGACGGATTCAATGTCCACTTTACTGGCAATGGCCTCGTCCATACCCACCACCGTGGCGTCGGCGGCTTCGAGTTCATCCATACTGGTGGACAGCAGGTCAAGGTTACGGACATGCTGGTCGTACATGCTCTGCACATACAGAAAACCTGAGCCAGCCACAAGGGCCGCAACCGCCAGAATCGCAACAGAGATGATAGCCGTGCGTATGTGGCGACGGCGTTTGCGCCGGGCTATTTCATTTGACAGCGCGGCTGCAGACGAAGCTGCGGCCCCTCCCCTACCGCTGGACAGGTTCAACGTGCGCGAATCGGCAACTGGCGAAGAGGCCTTCTTCTTTCCGCTGTTCAAGCTCTGGGCGTCTCCAGGCACGGTGAACACCTCAACGCCCGAACCCAGGCTGTCGCTGGGAAGAATCGTCCGAGGCGAGGCCCCTTTCTCGCTCGCCTGGCTCGATCGCTCTTCCAGAATGGACAGTGAAAGCTCGTTGGACGTGCCCTTCGTGCTACCTTTCACATGAAGCCCGCCGAACACGTCCTTCGACATGCTGTTCTTTTTAGAAAATATTCCCATGCAAGCCGATTACTCCGCCTGTGTGCTTTCGTCCAGTAGGTGCTCAATCAACTCGTCGATGGAACACATGGTTATGTTCGTCGAAGGCAGCGAGTTGAGGAACGATTTGCCGTATCCTTTGGTCAGAAGCCTGCGGTCCGCCAGAATAAGCACACCTTCGTCGGTCGCGGTCCTGATCAGACGCCCAGCTGCCTGTTTCACCTCGATGACCGCCTTGGGCAGAACATAATGCGCCCACGCACTGCGGTCGCGGGCCGAACGCTCGCACGACAGAGGGTCGGACGGCTTCGCGAAAGGCAGTTTGGGGATAATCACACCGCGTAGCGTGGCGCCCGGCGCATCGAACCCCTCCCAAAAGCTTTTGAGCGCGAACAGCGACAGATGCTTGTCAGCCAAAAAGTCGTCGCGAAGTCCCTTGACGGACACTCCCCACTTCTGGCAGACCAGCCGCAGGTCGTTGGCTTTCAACTCGGGATTCACGGCGTCGAAGCATTGTTCCATCTCGCGGCGGTTCGTGAACAGAGTAAGCATGCTCCCTTGCTGCGCCAGATGCGCGCGAAGCAGCATATCCTGAAGCCGCGCCATATAACGGGCGTTGTTGGGCTCGGGCATGTCGTTCAGCACAAACACCCGCATATGGTGATTGTAGTCGTAGCTCGAACCCAGCAGGCACTCCTTCGAGCGCGACGCTTCGGACGCATTCAGCCCCAATGCCTGGTTGAACGCCTGGAAATCGTCGCTGATCGAAATGGTGGCGCTGGCATATACCACGCTTTGCGTACGTTCGTAAAGCGTTTCGTCCAGCTCTTGACCAATGTCAACGATCTGAGCCTCCAGAGATTCTGCCACGCGCTCCGGCTTGCGGCACACACGGGCGGAATACACATAGCGAAGGTCCGCGGGACCAAGGATGGTCTCGCACGCCTGCAGCATGTTTTTCGCATCAATCACGATGCTGGCAATTTCACGCTGGTTCTCAGCTACGCCGTCCATATCGTCCAAGAACGCGATAATCTCGTTGCCACTGCTGATCAGTTTCTCAGCCGCGTCGACAAAATCTCTTCCGTACCCCTGCAATCCCTTGAACTCGGGCGTAAGGCGAATATCGTCGTTGATCCACACCTCGAAGGTGTCATAATTCTTGTTGTTTTCTTTCGGTGCGACCTTCACCAGGTCCTTCATACGTTTGGCCAGAATCTCTGCCTTCTCGCCGAAGTCGCGCCCACGCTTTTTGGCCTTCTCGGTCAGCGAGTAGAACAATGTGGACGCCTCAGGCTGCGTTCCGGAATCGACAGGCTTGCGACGCTCCAGGCGCACGAATGCGTTGCGCTTGGCATCTTCGGTTGTCAGACGGCCGGCCAACCGAAGCATCTCCTGCGCGTCCAGATTGATGGCCAACGCCTTGCGGGCCTCAGCTTCGGCACCGTGGGCCTCATCCACAATCCAGAATTTCGCATGGGGCAGAAGATTTCCGTCCGCAGCCAAATCCCGGAAGAACAAAGCGTGATTCGTCACCACCACATGGGCATGCTCCGCTTGCCGGCGCGCACCATGTACGAAGCAATAGGTCCCGAAGAACGGGCAGCGCTTGCGCAGGCATTCGCGAGACGAAGTGGTGATAGCATACCTGGGCAGTGTACGGTAATCAAGTTTTAATGCATCAATATCGTCATATTCGGTCTGCTCAATATATGACAAGATAGCAGCAATGGATGTCGCCTGCGAATACTGCTGACCGGCGATTTCAACCATGTGCGCACCATCGGACACTACATGAGAAATGCGGCGTAGGCATGGGTAATGGCTGAACCCCTTTAAGGCAACATGCTTCAGCTCGCCGGCACCTTCGGCCTCAAGAGCCTTCGCCAGCATGGGAAGCTCCTTGTACACAAGCTGATCGAGCAACGCATTGGTCTTGGTTGCGATGCCAATAGGAATGTTGTTGCGAAGAGCCGTAACCGCAGCCGGAACAAGATACGCCATGGACTTGCCGACGCCCGTGCCAGCCTCAACCACCAGGTTGTTGCTGGTAGAGAACGCGCTCAGAACCTCTTCTGCCATGATCTTCTGCTCGATGCGCGGCTCGTAGTTCTCATACATGCTGCCGATGAGACCGTCCACAGAAAAGGCTTGGTCTATCTCGGTTACAGAAGGGAACTCCAAGTGTCTCGGTCCGTCATCCGCAAGCGGAGTTGTGTTGCGGGCCAGCGCCGGATTCATCCCCGCAGCAACGATGTCGATAGGTTCGGGCGCGGGCTTTTCTGAAGACCGGTTCTTCCCCCTGAAGCGAGAGGATCTCATTCCCCGTACAGTGAACGGGTAATGAACCCGCTTCTGATTGGTTCGCTCGGCTTCAGCTTCAAGCATTGCCTGCTGCAAGTTGGAGATATTCTCGAACACAACACCGGTAGGCCATTCTTCCCTTGGTGCCAGATTCGCTATGTATTCCACCAAATCCGGCGGCATGGTCGCAACCGCCGAAAGGAGAATGCGATACACAGCACACAGCGCCTCAACATCAGCGTCGGCACGGTGTGTGGAAATAGGCGCGTCGAAGGCATGAACCAGATCGATAAGCCTATGGGATTTCATACGCGGCAGCGCAATACGGGCCAATGCCAGGGAATCCACCCATATGTTGCGGTTCAGGCACTCCCCCGATTCCGATTTCGTACAGAAATGCTTGTCGAAATCGGCGTTATGAGCAACGACATACGCGTCGCCAATGAATTCAGCCAGCAGAGCGCGAGCCTCGTCTGGCGTTGGAGCATCAACCACATCTTCGTCATGGATATTGGTCAAGCGGACAATCTCATCCGGAATGGGCTTACCGGGGTTAACGAAGGTAACGAACCAATCGGTAATCTCACCGCATTCCATACGGGCCGCCGCAATCTGGGTCAGCTCGTCGTGGTTGTACGACAAACCAGTGGTCTCAGTATCCAAAACCACAAGGTTACGGTCGAGCATGCCGAAGTCGGCCAACTCGGTATATTCCTTTAGCGCAGCGTACCGCCCGAGGATATCCTCAGGAGTACCATCAGTGATATAGTCGTTCAAAGTCATGTTCGTATCGTAACCTTCTTTCGACTGTTCACGCCTGTCATGAAAGGATTCCCATGACATCGCTAAACGCCCGTGATGTGTATTTTGGCACGTATCTGAAGTTCTTTACAGATGGAAAAAAATACGGAGCCGCCCTTTCAGGACCGGACAACGCTATCGGTGATATAGGAACCATCGAATGGGATCAGGATGCCAACGGCAGGCAGCAGGCCTGGCTAATAAACCCGTACAGCATACGGGTCGGTCACTTCTCCCCCGCCGACTCTTACAACCTTGCCGTGTATCAGGCGAAGGGTTGGACCATACGGTATGTTCTCAGCTTTGTAGCTTTGACGGTCGGTAAATCCAAAAACGACTATTGGGGCGAAGTTGCTCTAATCGCATACAACCCGAGGCACGAAGATGAAATTGGTGCGTTCCTCAAAACCTTCTCTAAGCGTATGGGCGAAGGATTCCGACCTAACCCCGATCTAGACTCCGATTCTCTGGAGCGGGCCATCGCTGACCCTACCAGCTGGACTACAACTCAGAAAATCGCACTTCCGAAATTCGGCAGCGATACCATGATAGTGAAAGACCATCGTACCTTACATGACAAGCTCCTCGACAAAGCGAGGAGCCGTAATCTTGGATGTTATATTATCAGCTGGGCTTTTATCGCCCTTCTGGTGCTGGCCGCCATTTACGTCCTGCATCTTCTGGGGCTCTTTTAGCCTTTACTCAAGAGCCAATGCAATCAGCTTTTCGCAGAGTTGTTGGAAATCCATACCTGCAACCTTTGCTGCATCCGGAACCAACGACGTGCCCGTCATACCAGGAATCGTATTGGTTTCAAGCACCCAACAGGTGTCATCGGCGTCGACAATGATGTCTGTCCTGGACACACCACGGCAACCGAGCACCATATGCGCCGCAACAGCCATCTCCTGAGCGTTCTCCGTCACATCGCGCGAAACCGGAGCCGGACACAGGTGACGGCTTCCGCCGGCAGCATACTTGGCATGGTAGTTATAGAACTCGTCCTCGGTCGGGACAATTTGAATAACAGGTAGTGCCTCAGCATCGTCGTTGCCAATAACGCCAACGGTCAACTCAGTACCGCTGATGAACTGCTCCACCATAGCTTCGACATCCACAGCCAACGCCGTCTTGATGGCTTCTGCAATGTCGGCCGCATCACGCACGATGGTCATACCAAGCGAGCTGCCTTCGGTGGTCGGCTTGACAACGCACGGGATTCCGCAGGTCTCGACAATATCCGAAATCAAATTCTCATCCAGAATATCGTCTTCGCTGATGGTCATCGAAGCTGCAACTCGCAGACCAGCCTGTGCGTAGGCGTCCTTCGCCTTGGATTTGTTGATGGCAACCGAACTGGCATTGATTCCAGATCCTGTATACGGGATACCAACGGTCTCCAGGAATCCCTGGATGGTTCCGTCTTCCCCACCGCGACCATGAAGTGCCAGGAACGCAACGTCAAAAGGCTCGTCGATCAAGCGCTTCAAATCTGCCTTTTCTGCCGTATCCAGCAGCGTGACCTCGAAACCCGATGCTTCCAGGGCTTCGGCGCACGCTTTGCCAGAGTTGAGCGAAACTTCGCGTTCGCCACTCTTGCCGCCACACAGAACGGCGACATTGTATTCAGAAGGATTTCCTGAGTATCCCATGTTTGTATTCCTCTTCCATACAACCGTGAACTGCGGTTTGTTCATCTCGTCAGCTGCTATGCCAGCATGTTCGATAAACTATACCGTAAAGGCATTGCATAAAGCGTGCGCATCATCAGAACACACCGAAGCAGTACTTTGACGCTACTGTTTTCTTTTATTCTTAAGCTGTCCGCAAGCACCATCAATATCGGCACCTCGGGAATCCCTTAAGGTTGCTTCAGTACCGGAAGCATTCAAAACATTAAGGAACTTCTGCGTCTGCTTTTTGGAACTCGGTTGCCAAGGGGAACCTTCAATATTGTTCAAAGGAATCAGATTTACATGGCAGAGCAGGTCGTCGCAGAAATCAACCAAAGCATCCAGATGGTCATCGTCGTCGTTATACCCGTTAATCATAATATATTCGAGCGTCGCCCTACGGCCGGTTCGCTTCACATAGGTCTGCAGCGCTGATTTTAGGCGGAAGAGCGGCTGGTTTGCTACTTTCGGCATCAACTCGTCACGGGTTTCCTGAATGGCGGAATGCAACGATACAGCCAAAGTGAACTGCTCCTTCTCACGAGAGAAATCATCAATGCCTTTAAGAATGCCACAGGTAGAAATGGTTATATGACGTGCACCGATACCACGACCATCTTTGCTGTTCGCAAACCTGAGAGCAGCCATGACGTTGTCATAATTCAAAAGCGGCTCGCCCTGCCCCATACCAACCAGATTACTGACGCGCCGATTCATATCCTTTTCCGCAATGATAATCTGATCGAGCATTTCGCCAGGCAGCAGATTACGAGTAAACCCTTCTTTACCAGTAGCGCAGAACGAGCATGCCATCGGACATCCAACCTGGGTGGAGAAACAAACGGTCATACGGTCTTCGTAAGGCATAGCGACCATCTCAACGGCGGCGCCGTCGTAGAATTGAACTACGTATTTTCGGGTACCATCTTTGGATACTTGCTTATCTATGATTTCCGCCGTACGAAGGGGTGCTTTTTCGCTCAATTCCTGTCGCAGAGCCTTTGACAGGTTAGTCATTTCATCATAAGTCGATGCACCACGACCATATATCCATTGCACCAGCTGCTTGGCCCTAAATGCTGGTTGTTCCATTTCGGCCAGCAAATCGACAATCTGCTGTTGGGAGAGTGCTTTGATGCCCGACTGGGACACATCCATGCTTCAAACTCCTTCATATACAAAGGAGCGATGCTGCTCTAACACCGCTCCTTCGATAGACGTGTAATTCTAACCGTCAGCTATTCGCCGTCCTGATTCATGATTTCAAGAATGCGTTTGAGTTCAGCCTCGTCTTTAAACTCGATTTCAATCTTATTCTTACCATTGGCATTGCTCTTCACGCGCACTTTTGTGCCGAAAGCCTTAGTCAAAACTTTTGCTGTAGATTTGAAAACCGCAGGTACAGGAACTTTAGTCTTCAAGGTGTTAGTCTTCTGGCGACCTGCATACAAACGAGCAAGGTTTTCAGCTTCGCGAACTGAAAGCTTTTCTGATTTCAGCTTGTCAGTCAGCTTCTTTTTACCTTCGTCAGAGGGGATGGACAGAATAGCGCGTGCATGACCGGCAGTGATCTTATCCTCATACAGCATTTCCTGCGCATCTTCGGGAAGCTCAAGCAAACGTAAGGCATTTGCAATGGTGGAACGGCCTTTAGATACAGCAGCGGCAACCTCAGATTGTGTCTTATTGCCGCGCTCCATCATGCGCTTATAGCCATAAGCTTCCTCAATGGGATTCAAGTCACTACGTTGGAGGTTCTCGATAAGGGCGAGCTCCAGAGCCTTGTCATCGTCGGCCTTAATGATGCGGACAGGTACTTTCTTCAACCCTGCACGCTGTGCTGCCTGCCAACGACGCTCACCAGCGATGATCTGATACTTGTCACCCATTTTACGAACCAGGATAGGCTGGAGCAGGCCATCTTTCTTGATAGAAGAAGACAGCTCGTCCAGCTCTTCATTCCGAAACGCCGTACGAGGCTGACTTGGATTCGGTTCAATACGGTCGACAGCAATTTCGTCAGAAGGCTCTTTAGGTTCTTCTTTTTTAACTTCTTTTTTAACTTCTTTTTTTACGGGCGCTTCTTTCGCGGGAGCAGGCTTTGCTGCAACCATAGCAGGTTTTTCCTCCTGCGGTTTAGCTTCTGCAGTCGCTTTCTGCTCATGGGCGGCACTCTCTCGCGCAAGGTTCAGCAAATCATCAGTGGTGATATGCTTTTCTTCATGCTTAACAGGAGCAGGAGTGGAAGCAGCACCAGTGTTTTTAGCTTTGATACCGCTTTCGTTCTGCAACGTCTCGCGCTCTTCTTCAAGAAAATCATTCTCGCTTATTACCTGACGCGCTGGGGCTGCGGGTGCCGAGACCGGTGCAGGCTTAACTTCGTTCTTAGGCTCCTCTTTCGTCTTAATAGGCTCTGCAGCTCGACGCTCCGCCGGAGCGGGGGAGTCATAGCTTCCCATCAAGGATCCGAGACCACGTCCGAGTCCACGTTTTTGTTGCTTAGCCACGACGAATCACCTCTTGTGCCAAAGTTTTATATGCAAGTGCGCCCTTGCCATTCGGGTCGTATTGAGTAATGGGCATTCCATAACTCGGAGCCTCAGAAATCTTTACGGTACGGGGAATTTCCACTTCAAACACAGTCTTGGGGAAATACTTGCGAACCTCGCTGGCAACCTGCTTCGACAATGTCGTTCGACGGTCGGACATGGTAAGCAGCACTCCGAAGATATCCAAACTCGGATTGAGGTAGTTCTTCACGCGCTTCATGGAGTCGAGCAGCTTCGTAACGCCCTCCAACGCATAGAACTCGCACTGGATAGGGATAAGAAGCTTATCCGCAGCAACAAGAGCATTCACAGTAAGAAGACCCAAAGACGGCGGGCAATCGATAAAAATGTAATCATACTTGCCGCGCATTTCACCAATGGCTTCCTTCAGTCGTACCTCACGGGCCATCATCGACACCAGCTCGACTTCCGCTCCGGCCAGGTTGATGGTCGAAGGAGCAATATCCAAACCATCGCACACGTCAGGAATAATCACATCGGTAATGGGGCGCTCGCTAACGATAACATCGTAGATGCATGCTTCGAGCTGACCTTTGTCAATTCCAAGACCGCTGGTTGCATTGCCCTGGGGGTCAAGATCGACCAGTAGAACCTGTTTGCCGAGTTCTCCCAATGCAGCAGAAAGGTTGATAGCCGTCGTGGATTTACCCACGCCGCCTTTCTGGTTGAGGATTGCAATAATCTTCGTCGTTCCGATAGCATGCTTAACAGGCTTCTTATCTGCATACTTCTTGATCGGCTGAGCGACGAACCCCTCTTCCTCGTCAAATGTTTCACGTGAAACATCACGTTCCACGACCTCGGCGTCCTCGATGGAAGCAGCGATGGTTACATCCTGCTCTTCCTCAATCTCTTCCAGGTTCGCAGCAGGAGAGGGGACCTCTTCCTTTATCTTCTCTTCTTCTTTTGCTTGTTCCTGTTGGGAATTGTGCGATTGTTGTTTCGACGCGCGGCGCCAACTATCGAATAGTCCCACAAGCCCTCCTTTGCTACATTTCTATTTTTCGTTCTGAGGACGCATACATATGTCGTTTCACGGGTGAATCAAGAGTGTTTCACGTGAAACATCTTTGCTTCAAGTCATTATACATACCGTGTTGTCGAATGGAATGGCGGCCGATACTTTTTCGTCGGATATTGCGTAAGTTCCACTATTCGGTTTGAAGATGGAATAGAAGACAACTGTCCACGCTCAGAAAATTCCCCTCCGGCACCCCATACTGCACCACACTCGCCACGTGTTTTGCCAAAAATTCTTGATACAGGAATTTTTGGCAAAACAATACTTCAGACCAGTCGCTTGCACTTGTGGAAATTACCTTGTTGAAAATATTAACTTTTGACTTCTTTATCCAGCTGTTTTCCACCATGTATATATAGGTAGGAAAACCAACCTGAAAGAGAAATGGCAGACTCTGTGATGGAGTCTGCCATTTCTGAAAACCTGCAGTGAAGAATACTATCGTCTGGGTTTCAAAGGTTCCTTCTGCGCCAACCCTATTCTCCTTGGGAGCTTGATCTTCGGATTCGAAACCTTCTCGAAAACCAATATGGTTCGTCGCGACCCGTCACTCAGTTGGTACTCCTTCTTTTCGACCAGTTTCATGCCGACGAGATTTTGGATATCCAACCCAGCTTTGATTTCTTCTTCGGTAGGCTGGCCTTTGTAGCAGACAAACCTGCCATGCTTTTTCAGAAGGGGAGAAACGAGTTCGAGAAGGGATGCAAGCGATGAGACAGCCCGAGCGGTTACTACAGCGAATTTCCCAGGCATGTCCTTTGCGAGATCCTCCACACGTCCGGGATACCCTTCGATGTTTGCATTAAGACCCAAACCATCAACCACACCCATGAGGGCTTTGACTTTCTTTTGGACGGAATCCACTAGAAGCGTGTCCCGATTCGTCATAATGGCAACAGGCACGCCAGGGAAACCGCCACCGGTTCCGATATCGGCGTACCTACCTTGCGGAGCATCGTTGATAAAAGGCAATCCTGCAAGACTATCTTCTATATGGAGGATGAGAGCACTTTCGTATGTATCAATCCTTGTGAGATTCATTGTCTTATTTACTTTTAGAATCGCATCCAGATCAGCCAACAACAGCTGTTCCTGTGATTCCGAGATTTCGATGTCATAATGCTCATGCATCGTTGTAGCGAGGTTGCCCACATTGGTCCTTTCGATTATTTGCTTGCGTCCACTTTACCAACTCCTGCTGTTTAAGACCATCGGATTCATACGACGAATACCCGAACTTTCGCTGTCGTATCGAAATGGGTGGGGAACTGAACGAATGCAATGCCTAACAAAGAGGCGATTGGGGCAATGGAATCTATTTCGAACTCCGGGTATCCGAAAAGAATATTTCTCAACACTTAGGATGTCAGTATCCGGGATGGCTATTTTGAATAAGGAAGGGCATATCCTTCATGCACTCAACCATGGACTATGGATGCATTTCAATTCAGAACCTTCCTGAAAGACGCCTTAGGCATAATCGTCACAAACGCCTCTCGGTGGCGGAATGGAAAGACCATCGGCAGAGAACCTACCTGAATCGAGAGAAGAAACAATGCGCTTAAGAATGCTTGGCTCGATTCCGGTGAGCATAAATTACTACCTTTACGAATGGCCACAACATACGTGCCTTAAGCCCCGAAGACACAGACTCCACCTTTGTCGAGAGGTCTTAATCAGACAGTTTGAACGGAAACGAACTCTTAAGTTTGGAGGAATACGCTCGTAGACACCATGACAGCTTCGGCATCAAAGGAATTCCTTCAGATACAAGCCATTGATTTGACTCGATGGAGTTCAAAGAGGTTGGAAACGATCGGGACGACGGGATACGTTCATCCTTCGGAATGAAATCCACCCGGAACCGTGGGCTGTATACATTACTTCGCAACACATCGAATTAGTTATTGGGTACCGAGCAGATCCAAACGTGCCTGCCAATGGATTTTAAAATGAGGGAGGTTCCGTATCCGCAAGAACAGATAGGAGAGCATAGACACCGTAATGCGATACGAATATCGACCCCAAATCCAGTTCCAGTCTCTCGTTACGACAGAGCATTTGATAGCAACGACGTCTCCGCCGGCAGATAAAGACAGTGAATTAGATAGATGCCAACTGAAATAACCGCCCAAATCGCATCCAAGGTAACCAAGTAGGAATAGAGCGCTCCCAACAGACGCAAGCCCCAGCATTGAAGCAATCAAGGAGTATGGAGGAGACACCTCAAAGGCAACCTCAATACAAGAGCCTACGCCACAGTCATTAGCCACTTTGGTCATCTTTAAGAGAGTTTAGAGAATGTCTGCATCCCAAGGAGGTAGGGCAGCGAAAAGATGATGCTACCACGACTCACCAGTCCACCCCAGGCGCATGCGTCCCGCGTGCAGTTCCGCACGACGCGAAATGTCAAGTGGACGTTTCGCCAAAGCAGGACTGTTTGAGCACGGGGCGCATGCGCCTGGGGTAGACGTCAGGGATGGATTAATCGCAAGCAAAAAAAGAAGAGCCCGAAGGCTCTTCTTACAGATCAGGTATGCAATGAGAAGCTTACTGAGGGATGACCACAACGTGGCGAGCGCTTCCTTCACCTTCGGAGGCGGTTTCCACACGGCTGTCGTTGCGGAGCGCAATATGGACGATGCGGCGCTCATACGGGGTCATAGGACGCAGCTTCACAACCTTGCCTTGGGAAGCTGCACGGTTGGCCGAAGCACGGGCCACGCCCTCAAGCTTCTGACGCTGACGGTTCTTATAGCCTTCGACGTCTACCACCACGGGATAACGGAAACCGAGTTCGCGGGTAGTGATGGCGGAAATGATGAACTGCAGAGCATCCAGAGTCTTGCCATGGCGGCCAATCAGGATAGCCAAGTTGTCTCCGGTGATATCCAGGATCAGCTCACGCTCGTCGCCTTCGTACTCGTCGATGGTAACTTCGCCCACATCGAAGTATTTCAAGATGCCCTGCAAGGCATCGATGGCGACATCTGCCACATGGTCGAGTTCTTCCTCGGTCAGTTCGACCTGATTGCCGTAACTTGGCTTAGCGTCTTCGACGACCTCCATGTCGTCCTCAATCTCTTCAGGCGCTTCGATGATATCTTCTTCAGACATAATCGTTCTTCCTATCTATATAGAGTAATGATTACCAATTAACGCTTCTTGGTCGGACGCTTCTTCTTCACCTTGCGCTCGACGTCGACTTCCACCGGCTTGTACTCGATGGGCTTTGCAGCCTCAGCTGCTTCATCCTGAGAACGCAAGATGCGCTGGGTAATCTGCTGCTGGGCAATGCCGATGATGGAAGATGCACCCCAGAAGAGCAAAACGCCGGCAGGGGAGGACCAAGAAATCCAAAGCATCATCAGCGTCATCATACCGCCCATGATGAGCATCTGGTTACGCTGGGCAGAATCGCTCTTCATGTTCTGCAGCATCATAGGAACGAAGGTTGCGAATGCGAAGACCAGCATCAGGACCAGATACGGCAGGAAGTCGCCGAAGCCGACGGCCCACATGTCTTTCGGGGTTTTGGTAAGGTCTTCGACGATGGTGTAGAAGGTGTAAACCTCACCGGTGCCGTGGCTTGCCAGTTCCCTCAGCGTCTGGAACATGGCTATGAAAATAGGCATCTGCAGGAACATAGGCAAGCAGCCTGCAAGTGGGTTGAAATGCGTCTCGGCGTACAGCTTCTGCATTTCCTCCTGCATGCGCGCCTGATCGTTCGCATACTTCGTCTGGATTTCCTGCATCAGGGGCTGAACCTTCTGCATTTGGTAGCTCGACTTGATCTGCGAATGCATGATGGGCGAGACAATCACACGGAAAATCACCGTGATGATAATGATTGCAAGACCCCAGTCTCCGCAGACGTTCGCAAAGAATTGGATACAGTCGAATATCCAATCTTTAAATGCTTCCCACATTATCAATTCCCTTCACTATCTTTTTCAGGCACAGGGTCATATCCGCCCTCGTGCCAAGGATGACACCTGGAAATGCGTTTGATGGTGAGCCAAGAACCTTTGAGAAAACCGAACCGTTTGATGGCAATGATTCCGTATTGAGAGCAGGTGGGGGTGTATCGGCAGCAAGAAGGAAACAATGGAGAAATGGCAGCACGATAGAAGCGAATCAAAAGAATCGCCAAGTTCGCAGGCATCTTCTTTAAAGATGCAACAACGTCAGCCATGCTGTATCACCTAATAACCGCCCGGAGCATTATCGCGAAGCAGTTTATTGAATACCGACCTTCGCCAAGGCCTTCTTGCATGCGTTACACATTTCCTCGTGGTTTGCAGTAAGCACCCGATTACGTGCCAGGAATGCTACGTCATAACCAGGCCAAGGGCCGCCGAGATCGGAAATAAGGGCTCTCATACGGCGCTTTGCCCGATTGCGGGTTACTGCGTTTCCGAGTTTTTTACCCGCCATTACACAAGTACGACCACGAGGATGGTCGTACTGCGAACGTTCAATCAAGAATATGGTGACATACGGTGTGACCGCCTTCTTGCCGTCGGTAAAAAAACGAGACACCTCAACGGACGATTTGACCGTCGATTTCACCTTTGAAACCGATCTTGACTACACGGTCAGGCGCTTGCGGCCCTTTGCACGACGAGCGGCGAGAACGGCACGGCCGCCCTTGGTAGCCATACGGGCACGGAAGCCATGGGTCTTGGCGCGATGACGCTTGTTAGGCTGATACGTACGCTTCATATCTATCTCTCCCTTTCATGGTAGGAATACGCAATTCTTGAGAATAGCCGTCTGATTATATCTCGCTCAAGGGAAAAGTAAAGACTAATTCTTAAGTATTCCTCAACTCTTACAAGCCCCTCATATGGGGTTTTGTTTTTCCAACACCAGAAAGGATATTCACAAGAAGCATTGTGGAAAAGGTGGAAAACCCAGCATTTATTCGGGAGTCCTCTGTGGACAACTTCCTTGTGGAAAGTGGATTTCGGAAATTTTCAGACGCGGCGGAAAACATCTTCGGAATCTTCTTATTTTATTTTCACGCTTTTGACCTGGTGTTTTATAAGTTTCCCCAGTTGATTGGGCTAGTGTATTTCCACCCTATGTTGAAAAAGAGAACATTTCCTCGTTTTTCACAATCGAACCCCTGCTGAACGCCTTGCTGCCATGTTTCACGTTCGATTTTTCCAATATTTCTTCCAGTTTTCCCCATTTGGTTTTCCATCTTTTCCAGAGTTTTCCACAATCGTTGAATAAAATGTGGATAACTTGGAAACACCGATGTGAAACAATGTGAAATATTCCGCCTTCCTCCCATTTCAGGTTGGAAGGCTTGGAATTTCCACGTAGAATATACGTTCCTTACGAGTGGAGTTGAAAAACGTGGAATTCCACCGGATGGAAAAGATGGAATTAATTTTCGTGGCGAGGGTGGAATTTTCCGGATGCCGGAAGAAATGGAACAAATCAGCGAACAGAGCGTAGCGGACGACTACTCCCGCGCGCTGACGTCTGCACGTATCGCTTGCTACGACGACTTCAGGAGCGCCCCCCGTATTACGGTGATCGAGCCCACCACTACGGCGGAGTTTATTGAGGCCCTGGCGTCCACCACCTACACGCAGGCCCAGATGGCAGGCGGAACCATTCCCTACACTGTCATCAGGGAAGTGAGCGAGAACTTCATCCACGCCCAGTTCAAGGAAATCATCGTCTCTATCTTCGACAAAGGCAAAACCATTCGTTTTTCAGATCAGGGACCAGGGATTTCCCAAAAAGACAAGGCTGTCATGCCTGGTTTTTCGTCCGCAACGGCGCCGATGAAACAATACATCCGCGGCGTCGGATCGGGTCTGCCCATCGTGCGCGAATACCTGTCGTTCTCCAACGGCCGCATCACCATAGAAGACAACCTCAAGTCGGGTGCCGTCATCACCATCAGCGTTGCCGAGGAGGAAACGCCCAAGCCGGCAGCAGTGCCGAAGAAGGACGTGCTTATACCTGAGCTCAACGGCAGGGAGAAGGACATCCTGTTCCTGCTGGCCCACGACGGAAGCCTTCGCCTAACAGATATAGTCAAGCGTTTGGATCTGAGCAACAGCACGGTGCATCGCTCGCTGGGCAAACTTGAGGAATACGGACTTATCGAATCCACCGGCCATATGAAGAGTTTGACCGAATTCGGCAAGGACGCTGTGGAAAAACTCTTTTAAACGGGGCATAACTCTGCAAAAATGTGGAAAAGTCT